>JBAWFF010000145.1:0-2715 GCA_049591635.1 Acetobacteraceae bacterium | reverse complement strand
ATCGGCGGGGGCGGAGCCAGCGGCTGGGCGCCGGGCGCCGCCGGCGTCAAAGGCGTCGCCTGGACCGGGGACGGCACAGCGCCGGCCGGCAGCAGCCACGCCGAGAGATTGTGCCGGACCTGGTACTCGAACTCCACGTTCATCTGCGCCATCATGTCGCGGGTGAACGGATAGAGCGCGGTCGACAAGTCGCCCGTCACGCCGGCGAGTTGGCGCACCACGGTCGCTTGCGCGAAGCCCTCCCGCGTACCCGACGCGCCGAAAATGTCGAGTTCCACGCTCATTGTTCCGGTAACAACGTCGCCCTGCTGGATCAGCGAGGCGTCGGTGATGGCGAACACCGCCCGCCCCGTCGTGCCCGCCGCCTTCAGCCGCTGCTCGGCCATCGTCCGCAGCGCCACGACCGGCTGTACTGGATCGAGGCGACTCACATCGGGCGGCACGCCCTGCGGAAAATAGCGTTGCTCGACCTCGATCGTCGCCACGTTCAGCGGCAACGGCAGAAGGTAGGAGAAATCGAGCGGTGCCACGAGTGTGGGCGCGGGCGGGGTGGCCGGTTCGGACTCGCAGGAAGCGGCCAGCAACGCCACGAGCAGGACGGCGCGGCGGGACAGCCGGACGCCGGGGCCGCTCAACGCCCCGCTCCGTCACCGCCCGGAACCCGGCTCCGTACGTCGGCGCGTGGAAAGCGGAAGTCGTGGTTGCAGAACTCGCACGTCATGACGATGTCGCCGTCGACCACCATGTGATCGAGGTCGTCCTCCGGGAAGCCCTCGAGAATCCCGGCGAGGCGCGCGCGCGAGCAGCGGCACCCGTACGACAAGGCGCGGGCGCGATCGACGGCGACGCCTTCGAGCGCGAATAGCAGGTGCAGGAGCCGCTCCGGAGGCAGCGTGTCGTCCAGCAGCTCCGCGTCGGTGAGCGTGGCGGCGAGGGCGGTTGCCGTGCGCCAGCTTTCCTCGCGCGCCTCCTCCGACATCTCCTGATCCACCCCGCCAGCCCCGGCAATCCGCTCCAGCACCAGCGCCCCGGCTCGCCAGCCCGCCGGCGTCCGGGCGCAGGCGAGGTGGAGGTGCGTGCGCAGCTGCTCGCTGGTGGCGAAGTAGTGCAGCGCCATGTCGGCGAGGCTTTCGCCCTCGATGGAGACGATGCCCTGGTGGCGCTGGTCCGCCCCTTGATCCACGGTGAAGGCGAGATATCCCGCGCCGAGCAGGCGATCGGCGCCGGGGTCTGGATCGGCGGCGACCGCCTCGGCGAAGCGCGCCGCGTCCACCCGCGCATAGCCGCGCAAGGCGCCGGTGTCGGTGCAGTCGGCGAGCAGCATGGGGACCGGCCCGTCGCCCTTGGCTTGCAGACTGAAGGAGCCGCGGAACTTCAGCGCCGAGGCGAGCCCGGCGGCCAGCGCCAACGCCTCCCCGGCCAATTGCGTGACCGGCTCGGGGTTGGCGGGATGGCGGCTGAGCAGGGCCTCGGCCAGCGGCCCGAGGCGGACCAGCCGGCCGCGAACCGGGCGGTTCGGCAGGTAGAACGGCGTGATGCCGCGCGCCACGACGATGTCGGGAACCGGCGGACGGTTGAGGTCGAGGAAGACGGGCGTTTCTTGCATCGTCCCAAGATAGTCACGCCGCCGGGCGCGGGCTACCGTCGGCGGCATGGACGCCGCACCGACCTGGGTGGAGATGGAGAAGTCGCTTGCCGGTCCGCGTTGAATATGATCCTCGCGGGCCGATATCATGCTATCACAATCGCATCGGAGGTCGTCCTTGGCACAGCTGCTGGTGCGCCATCTCGAACCGGGTGTGAAGGAGCGGTTACGCCAGCGTGCGGTCCGGCGCGGGCGAAGCATGGAGGAGGAAGTGCGCGACATCCTGCGGGCGGCTGCCGCCCAAGACGACGCGCCCCCGACAGCCGGGCTGGGCACCCGCATGAGCCAGCGCTTCGCCGGTCTGGGGCTGACGCAAGACCTGCCGGAGTTGCGCGGCGAGGCGGCCAGGGCGGCTGATCTCGACGATTGATCCTGCTCGACACCAACGTGCTCTCCGCGATCATGCGCGACCCGCCTGACGCGGCCGTGGTCGATTGGCTGGATCGGCAAGCGGAGCACGATTTGTGGACAACGGCGGTCAACGTCTTCGAGATCCGCTTTGGCCTTGCCCGCATGATGGCAGGCGCGAAACGCCGGGCCTTGGAGGCGGCATTCGAGGCGTTGCTCAGCAATGATCTGGCCGGTCGCGTGCTTGCGCTCGATCCGATGGCGGCCGAGGTGGCGGCCCAACTCGCGGCGCAACGAGCGGCTGCGGGCCGCACGGTGGATGTCCGTGACACGCTGATCGGCGGCATCGCGCTCGCGCGTCGGGCGGCGGTGGCGACGCGCAACACGCGCCATTTCGAGGACCTCGACACCGGGGTGATCGACCCTTGGGCTTCGAAAGCCGAGGCGTGAGGGCGCCGGCGATCCGGGGCTGGGTGATCCTGGGCGCGATCGCGCTCGCGCGGATCGGCTTCGGTTACCAGTTCCAGACCGTCGCCAGCCTCGGGCCGGAGCTGATCCGGCGGTTTGGACTGGACTATACCGCCTTGGGCGAACTGATCGGCGCCTACATGGTGGCGGGCGTGTTCATCGCCCTGCCGCTGGGACTGCTCGGGCGGCGGTTCGGCGATCGGACGGTGCTCGGCGGCGGTCTCGCGCTGATGGCGTTGGGCGCGGTCGTGTCG
>JBAWFF010000144.1:0-8828 GCA_049591635.1 Acetobacteraceae bacterium | reverse complement strand
GTCGTGATCGGCAAGAAGGGCCAGGACATCGAGGTTCTCAAGAAGGACCTCAGCAAGATGGCGAAGGCCGACGTCACCCTTAACATCGTCGAGATACGCAAGCCCGAGATCGACGCCATGCTGGTCGCCGAGAACATCGCCCAGCAGCTCGAGCGCCGGGTGGCGTTCCGCCGGGCGATGAAGCGCGCGGTGCAATCGGCGATGCGCTTGGGCGCGCAAGGCATCCGCATCAACTGCGGCGGCAGGCTGGGCGGGGCGGAGATCGCGCGGGTCGAGTGGTATCGCGAGGGGCGGGTGCCGCTGCACACGCTGCGCGCCGATATCGACTACGGCTGGGCGACCGCGAAGACGACATACGGCACCTGCGGCGTGAAGGTGTGGGTGTTCAAGGGCGAGATCCTCGCGCACGACCCGCTGGCGCAGGACCGGCGCGCCGCCGAACAGGCGCCCCAACGGTAGGATGAAGCGGTAACACCATGCTGCAACCAAAGCGCACCAAGTACCGCAAGGCGCACAAAGGCCGGATCAAGGGTCTGTCCAGCGCCGGCACCCAGCTCAATTTCGGCACCTTCGGGCTGAAGGCGCTGGAGCCGGAGCGCGTCACCGCGCGCCAGATCGAAGCCGCGCGGCGGGCGATCACGCGCGCCATGAAGCGCGCCGGGCGGGTCTGGATCCGCATCTTCCCGGACGTGCCGGTCTCCTTGAAGCCGGCCGAGGTCCGCATGGGCTCCGGCAAGGGCGCTCCGGAGTTCTGGGTGGTGCGCGTCCATCCCGGCCGGATCATGTTCGAGCTTGACGGCGTGCCCCCCGAGGTCGCGCGCGACGCGCTGACGCTAGGGGCGGCGAAGCTGCCGATCCGGACCAAGATCGTGCAGCGGGTCGGAGATTCGTGATGGCGAAGGCACCCGAAAACAAGGCGTCCGACCTGCGGGCGAAGACGCCCGACGAGCGCGACGACCTCCTGGTCGCCCTGCGCAAGGAGCAGTTCAACATGCGCTTCCAGCGCGCCACCGGCCAAGCGGAGGGCACCGCGCGCATCCGCCGGGTGCGGCGCGACATCGCGCGGCTGAAGACGATCATGGGCGAGCGCGCGCGCACTGCCCTGAAGGAGGGCTCGAATGCCTAAGCGCATTCTCGTCGGACGCGTCACCAGCGACAAGATGGACAAGACCGTGACGGTGCTTGTCGATCGCCGCGTGATGCACCCGCTGTACAAGAAGTTCATTCGGCGGTCGAAGAAATACGCCGCGCACGACGAGGCCAACGCCTGCAAGGTCGGCGACATGGTGCGGATCGAGGAGTGCCGGCCGCTCAGCAAGCGCAAGACCTGGCTGGTGATCGAGCGCAACGGCGCCCAGATGGATGCCGACAATGCGCAGCCCGCACCAGTTGAGGGAGCGGCGGCATGATCCAGTCGGAATCCAATCTCGACGTCGCCGACAACTCTGGCGCGCGTCGCGTGCAGTGCATCAAGGTGCTCGGTGGATCGAAGCGCAAGACGGCCTCGGTGGGCGACGTGATCGTGGTCTCCGTGAAGGAGGCGATTCCGCGCGGCAAGGTGAAGAAGGGCGACGTGCATCAGGCGGTCATCGTGCGGACCTCGTTTCCGGTCCGTCGCCCCGACGGCAGCGCGATCCGCTTCGATCGCAACGCCGCGGTGCTGATCAACAAGCAGCAGGAGCCGATCGGCACCCGCATCTTCGGCCCCGTGGTACGCGAACTGCGCGGGCGGAAGTTCATGAAGATCATTTCGCTCGCCCCGGAGGTGATCTGATGGCCGCGCGCATCCGCAAGGGTGACACGGTCGAGGTGATCACCGGGTCGAGCAAGGGCGTCCGCGGCGAGGTGCTGCGGGTGTTTCCCGAGGCGGGCCGTGCCTTGGTCGCCGGCGTGAACATGGCGACCAAGCACAAGAAGCCGCAGGGCATGGGCCAGCCGGGCGGCATCGTGCGCGAGGAGGCGACGATCCATCTGTCGAACGTGATGCTGGTCGATCCCAAGAGCGAGAAGCGGACCAAGGTCGGCTTCCGTGTGCTGGAGGACGGCCGGAAGGCGCGGGTGGCGAAGGCCACCGGCCAAGTAGTCGAGGGCTGAGATGAGCGGCACGAAGTCGAAGGGCGGCGCCAAGGGGGCCAAGGCCGGCGGCAAGGCTGGCGGCAAGGGCAAGACCCCGGCCAAGGGCGGCGCTAACAAAGGGGCGGCGGGCCGGGCTGGCGCTGCGGTCGCCTCCAGGGGCGGAGCGTCGGCGAAGGGTCAGCCGAAGGAGGGCGCTCCCGCGCGCGCCGGAGCGGAGATCGCGACCGTCGATCAGGCGGCGGCATCGCCCGCCGAGGCGCCACGCCTGCTGCGCCGCTACCGAGACGAGGTGGCGCCCAAGCTCCGCGAGGAGTTCGGCTACACCAACCCGATGCAGGTGCCCCGGCTCGAGAAGATCGTCATCAACATGGGCGTCGGCGAAGCGACGGCGGATTCCAAGACCCTTGATGCCGCCGTGGCGGAGCTTGCCGCGATCAGCGGGCAGCGTCCGGTCAAGACGCTCGCCAAGAAGGCGATCGCCGGCTTCAAGATCCGCAAGGGCCTGCCGATCGGCTGCAAGGTCACGCTGCGCAAGGCGCGGATGTACGAGTTCCTCGATCGCCTGGTCACCATCGCCTTGCCGCGCGTGCGCGACTTCCGCGGCATCGTCGCCGGCAAGGGTTTCGACGGGCGCGGCAATTTCGCGATGGGAATGCGCGAGCAGATCGTCTTCCCGGAGATCAACTACGATCGGGTGGACGCGGTGCGCGGCATGGACATCGTGTTCGTGACGACCGCCAAGACCGATGCCGAGGCGAAGGCGCTGCTGAAGTCCTTCGATATTCCGTTCGCGGGTTGATGGGATGACGATCCATTCCTCATCGTCATGGCCGGGCTTGGCTCGGCCATCCACGTCTTCGTGGACCGCAAGCAAAGACGTGGATGCCCGGGACAAGCCCGGGCATGACGGAGATAGCGTAGGCAGTTTGGAAAACCGCCAGGCATCCCCTGACAGGTTCCGGAGGTAGAGATACAGGATGGCCAAGACGTCGCAGGTCAACCGTAACAAGATGCGTGAGCGCATGGCCGCGCGCGACAGGAAGAAGCGCGCGGAGCTGAAGTCGATCACGATGGACCGCACGCTGCCGGTGGAGGATCGCTTCAACGCGACCATCAAGCTGGCGGAGCTGCCGCGCAACGGCGCGCGGGTGCGCGTGCGGCTGCGTTGCGAGCTGACCGGCCGCTCGCGCGGCAATTACCGCAAGTTCAAGCTGTGCCGCATCGCGCTTCGCGACTTGGCCTCGCAGGGGCAGATCCCCGGCATGGTCAAGGCAAGCTGGTAGGAGCGCGCGAATGTCGATGTCCGATCCGCTGGGCGACATGCTCACCCGTATCCGCAACGCGCAGCACGCGCGCCATTCATCTTGCATCGCGCCGGCCTCGAAGCTGCGGGCCAACGTCCTTGATGTGCTGAAGCGCGAGGGCTACATCCGCGGCTTCTCGGCCGAGGAGGTGCGGCCGGGTATCGCGAACCTTCGCATCGAACTGAAGTACGCCGAGGGCGAGCCCGTCATCAAGGAGATCCACCGCGTCTCCAAGCCGGGCCGGCGTGTCTATTCGAAGATCAAGGAGCTGCCTCGCTTCTACGCCGGGCTGGGCGTGTCGATCCTGTCCACCCCGCGCGGCGTCATGAGCGATGCCGAGGCCCGCGCCGCCAATGTCGGCGGCGAAGTTTTGTTCCGCGTGTTCTGAGGAACCAAGCATGTCACGCGTAGGCAAGTATCCGGTCGAGATTCCACAGGGCGTGCAGGTGTCCGTCGTCGGCCATCTGCTCACCGCCAAGGGAAAGCTCGGCGAGGCGCGGCTGGCGCTGACCGAGCACGTCGAGGCGACCGTCGGCGATAACAAGGTCAGCATCGCCCCGCGCGGGTCCGCCCAGCAGGCGCGCATGATGTGGGGAACCACGCGCGCGCAGGTCGCCAACATGCTGCGCGGAGTCTCCGCCGGGTTCAGCCGTTCCATGGAGATTCAGGGGACCGGCTACCGCGCCGCCGTGCAAGGCAAGAACCTGGTGATGAACCTGGGCTTCTCCCACGACGTGGTGTATCCGATCCCGGACGGCATCAAGATCACCTGCGAGCGGCCGACCGCCGTGAAGGTGGAGGGCGTGGACAAGCGCCTGGTCGGCCAGGTCGCCGCCGAGATCAGGGGCTGGCGGCCGCCCGAGCCGTACAAGGGCAAGGGCGTGCGCTACACCGACGAGATCGTCCGTCGCAAGGAAGGCAAGAAGAAGTAGCATGAGCGGAGTTCAGGAATTGCGGGAGCGTCGGGCCCTACGCCTGCGCTACCAGCTACGCCGCAAGGCCGGCGGACGCGCGCGCCTGTCGGTGTTCCGTTCGTCCAAGCACATCTA
Organism: Acetobacteraceae bacterium; assembly: GCA_049591635.1. Lineage (GTDB taxonomy): Bacteria > Pseudomonadota > Alphaproteobacteria > Acetobacterales > Acetobacteraceae > DATFDN01. Next base: position 4,399 of record JBAWFF010000144.1, on the reverse strand, counting down.
CGCCCAAGTGATCGACGATGCCGGCGGCCGCACGATGGCTTCCGCCTCCTCGCTCGACAAGGCGCTGCGCGAAGGCCTGAAGACCGGCGCCGACAAGGATGCCGCGATCGCCGTCGGCAAACTGCTTGCTGAGCGGGCGTTGGCGGCCGGCGTCAAGGAGGTCGTGTTCGATCGCGGCGCCTATCTGTATCACGGCCGCGTCAAGGCGCTGGCCGACGCCGCCCGCGAGGGCGGGTTGTCATTCTGAGGATCTGAGGCATGGCACGCGAAGCACGAGACGGCGGGCGCCGGCGCGACCGGAACGACGAGCCCGATGATGGCATCGTCGACAAGCTCGTCACCATCAACCGCGTCGCCAAGGTGGTGAAGGGCGGGCGCCGCTTCGCCTTCGCCGCGCTGGTCGTGGTGGGCGACAAGAAGGGCCGTGTCGGCTACGGCGCCGGCAAGGCGCGCGAGGTGCCCGAGGCGATCCGCAAGGCGACGGAACGCGCCAAGAAGACGATGATAAGGGTGCCGATGAAGGAAGGCCGCACCTTGCACCACGACATCGAAGGCAATTTCGGTGCCGGGCGGGTGTTGCTGCGTTCGGCTTCCGCCGGCACCGGCATCATCGCCGGCGGCCCGCTGCGCGCGGTGTTCGAGAGCCTCGGCATCCACGACGTGGTCGCGAAATCGCTCGGCAGCCGCAACTCCCACAACATGGTCAAGGCGACGTTCGCCGCGCTGAACCAGTGCGTGTCGCCCCGTCTGGTCGCCAACCGGCGCGGCAAGAAGGTGTCCGATATCCTCGGTCCGCGCCGCGCCGACGCGCCGCAGCCGGAAGCGGAGACCGGCGCCAATGGCTGAGGACAAGAAGCGCATCCGGGTGACGCAGACCGCCTCGCCCGCCGGGCGCAAGCCGGGGCAGCGGGAGACGCTGATCGGCCTCGGCCTCAACAAGATGCGGCGCACAAGCGAGCTTGAGGACACGCCATCGGTGCGCGGGATGGTTCGCAAGGTGGCCCACCTGGTCAAGGTGGAGGATGTGCAGTCATGAAACTGAACGATCTGCGCGACAACGAAGGCGCGCGTCACAAATCCAAGCGCCTCGGGCGCGGCATCGGGTCGGGCAAGGGCAAGACGTCCGGCAAGGGCGTGAAGGGCCAGCTCGCCCGCACCGGTGTCGCCATCAACGGCTTCGAGGGTGGCCAGCTGCCGATCTACCGCCGGCTGCCGAAGCGCGGGTTCTTCAACCATTTCCGCAAGGAATACGCGCCGGTCAACCTGGGCGATCTGGAGAAGGCGATCGTCGCCGGGCGCCTCGACGGCGCGCAGCCGATCACCGAGGACACGCTGCGTGCCGCCGGCCTGATGCGAGGCGGCAAGGTCGCCGGGGTGCGCCTGCTCGGCAAGGGCGCGATCACCCGGGCGGTCACGATCACCGTCAGCGGCGCCTCGGCGAGCGCGGCGGCGGCTGTACGCAAGGCCGGCGGGACCATCACGACGACGGTGGTGCGCGAGGAGAAAGCGGCGGCGTAGGAAGACCCCTCACCCGCCGCGCTGACGCGCGGGCGACCTCTCCCGCGAAGGGCGGGAGAGGTGACTAATTTTCGCCGCTCCCGCTTGCGGGAGAGGTCGGTGAGCGAAGCGAGCCGGGTGAGGGCTCTGTCCTCCTATCCCCGCTCCTCGCGCCACAGCCCCAGCTTCTCCTGCACCGGGCGATCGGAGAAGCTGAACAGCACGGACTCGCTCGTCGCGAGATGACGGTGGCGGTGCCAGCCGGGCACGACAAAGATGTCGCGCGGCTTCCACGTGATCACGGTGTCGCCCACCACCGTCCGCCCCTCGCCCTCCACGGCCACGTAGATCGTGCCGTCGGTCGCCCGGTAGTTGTCGGTATCGAAGCTCGCCGGTAGCAGCTGGAGAAACGCCCCGATGGTCGGCATGGCGTGATCGCCGGTCGCCGGGTTGACGTAGCGCATCTTGTGGCCGTGGCACGCATCCGGCGCGCCGGCGCGGGCAAGGGCGGCGAGCGCCTCGCGCGAGCGCGCGTACGGGTAGCTGAACACCGGCGAGCTTAGCCCGCTTGGCCGAAAATCCACCGGCAGCATGTTGGCGCCGTAGCGCGCGAGGGCGTCGCCGGGCGGGCGCGCCTCGGTCTGGCTCTCGGCGTTGGCGGGCTCGGCGAAGCTCGCGCCGAGGAAGCGCACGATCGGGATGTCGAGCCCGTCCAGCCAGACCATCGGCTTTTGCGTGTCGTTGCCGTGATCGTGCCAGGTCCAGGACGGGGTGATGACGAAATCGCCCGGCTCCATCAGCGTCCGTTCGCCCTCGACTGCGGTGTAGGCGCCGTGCCCTTCGATGATGAAACGCAGCGCCGACTGGGTGTGGCGGTGCGCGGGCGCGACCTCGCCGGGCATGATGAGTTGCAGGCCGGAGAACAGCGTCTCGGTAATCGCCGCGCGATCGCCGAGGCCGGGGTTCTTCAGGATCAGGACCCGCCGCTCGGCCTCCTTGGCGGTGATGAGGCCGGCGGCTTCCATCAAATGCGGCCGCACGATGCCATCGTAGTCCCAGTGCGCCGGAACCGCCTCGGTGACGGGCGCGCGGGTGACGAGGCTGTGCAGGCTCTCCCATAGCGGCGCGAGGCCGTGCGCGGCGATGCGGTTGTAGAAATCCCGCCGGTCGGCGGCGCGCGGGGCGATGGTGTCGGGCATCGGTGATCCCTCCAGCGGTGGCGGAATATCCGCCCGGTGGACGCCGAGCGTCAAACCCGCTTTATTCCCGCGCCATGAGCCGTCCGCCGCCCGGAAGCCGTGCCGATTATCGCTGGTTCCACGACATCACGACCCGCTGGATGGACAACGACGTGTTCCGCCATGTCAACAACGTCCATTACTTCTCGTTCTTCGACACGGCGGTGACGTTCTTCGAGACGTCAACCGGTGCCGTCGATCTGCTCGAAGGGCCAGTGCATTGCGTGGTGGCCGAGGTGGCGTGTCGCTACCACAGTTCCGTCGCATGGCCGGACAGGCTGAGCGTGGGGGTGCGCGTGGCGCGGATCGGCGGGAGTTCCGTGCGTTACGAGATGGCGGTGTTCCGCGACGGCGACGATGCCGCCGCCGCGGAAGGCTATTTCGTGCATGTCTTCGTGGAGCGCGGGTCGCAGAAACCGACCCAGATCCCGGAGGCGTCGCGCCGGATTCTGCAGGGCATCTCCGGCCGTGCCCCGGAGTGACCTTAGCGATCGGGCCGCGACGTCCACGTCCGCCGTTTCCGAACGGCCAGCCCCAGCAGGCCGGTGCCGAGCAGGGCGAGCGAGGCCGGCTCCGGCGCCGGGTGCAGGTCGGCGGTGAACAGGTTCTGGGTCCCATCGAGAGCCACGAGGTCGGCGGCGCTGGCGGAGAGCGTCGGGGCCCGCGCGATGTCCGCCGCGACCGGCGCGCCGGCGGCCCCGGTGTAAGTGAAGTCAGGATACTCGATGGACCAGATCGCCAACTGGACCGCCGCGAGATCGTCATTGCTGGCGCCGCTGTGGTAGAGGCCTTCGCCATAGGCCGCGAGGCCGGTCATCTCGCGGATCTGCGTGCTCGTGAGGGTCACCGGCGCGATTGGATCGTTGTTGGTGATGACCACGCCGACCGTATAGGGCAGCGACTGACCCCCGCCGAGGTAGATCTCGTGGAACAGGTCGTCGCACCACGCGACCAGCGTCCCGATGCTGGTATCCAACACGATCGGGCCCGCCGTCGTGCTTCCGCTGACCGGCGAAACCAGGGTGACGCCGTCACCGACCACGGATACGCTTGTCACCGTGAAGCTGGGCCCGGCGACCGCGCCACCGCTCGCCACGCCAAGCCCGAGGGCCGAAAGCACGAGTGTTGAAAGAATACGCACATCACGCTCCTGATCGATTATCGTTAATCCGTCTCGCATTTTTAGACGGTCAGGAACGAGTGGTCAATATTTTTCTGTCAAATGACTAAAAATTCTTAACGCCGTCGAGTCAGAGGAGAATTCTCGTGGATCTTGGCATCAAGGGCCGCAAGGCCATCGTATGCGCCGCCAGCAAGGGGCTTGGTCGCGCTTGCGCCCTGTCGCTCGCGCGCGAGGGCGTCGATCTCGTCATCACGGCGCGCACCGAGGATGAGCTGGAACGGACGGCGGCCGAGATTCGCAAGGCCACCGGCGTGCGCGTCACCGCGGTTCCCGGCGACATCGCGACCGAGAAAGGCCGGCGCGCGGCTCTCGACGCCTGTCCCGAGGCGGACATCCTGGTGAACAACGCCGGCGGGCCGCCGCCCGGCGACTTCCGCGAATGGGACCGCGACGCCTGGATCAAGGCGCTCGACGCCAACATGCTGGCGCCGATCTTCATGATCAAGGCGGTGGTGGACGGCATGATCGGACGCAAGTTCGG
>JBAWFF010000143.1:0-7867 GCA_049591635.1 Acetobacteraceae bacterium | reverse complement strand
ATGGTGTTGTCGCCTGCCCTGGAGCAGCGGCTTCGCCGCGTGCTGATCGAACAGCGCCAACAGACGCGGTTGCGCAGCCGTGGGCTGCGCCCACGGCGCAAGCTGCTGCTGCTAGGTCCGCCCGGCGCCGGCAAGACGATGACGGCCGCTGCGCTGGCCGGCGAACTGCATATGCCGCTGTTCACCATCGTGCTTGATGGCCTCATGACTAAGTTCATGGGCGAGACCGCGGCGAAGCTGCGCCTGGTGTTCGATGCCATCGCGGAAACCAGGGGTGTCTATTTCTTCGATGAGTTCGACGCGATCGGCGCGAAGCGTAACGAGCGCAACGATGTTGGCGAAATTCGCCGTGTCCTCAATTCCTTCTTGCAATTCCTCGAAGTCGATGACAGCGACAGCCTGATTATCGCTGCGACCAACCATCCTGAATTGCTAGACACCGCGCTCTATCGCCGGTTCAACGATGTTATCGAATATTCGCTGCCCGACAGCGAGATTGCCCAGCGTATCCTCGAAAACCGGCTTTCGACGTTCAAAACCCAAGGCATCGACTGGCCCGTTGCCGTCGCCGCTGGTACGGGGTTGAGCCAGGCGGAATTCGCGTTGGCAGCAGAAGACGCCGCCAAGCGCGCTTTGCTCGCCGACCGGGAGATGGTCACCGGCGAGGACTTGTCCAGCGCCATCGCGGAGCGCCAGACCGCGCTAAGACGCTGAAAGTTCCTTCCCTATGGCTGATGAACCATCGCGGGACCGCCCGCACATCTATTTGCCCAGCCATGGCGCGGTCCAGGGCTACACGGCCCACCGCCCTGGCGGTTCCGGCGATGAATTGCCGGTGCGCGACCGGCGGGCTCATGCCGATCAGCTTACCAGGGCGCTGACCAATGCGGTTCAGGCGGGTGAAGCGTTGCTGGCGCAGCGCGATAGCGCTGTCGCTGGCGGCATTCTCGGCTTCTATCTCGAATTCGAACTGCCCCAGGCGCAGGTCGATATCATCGACAAGCTCGAAAAGAAGGGTGGCAAGTTTCCGATCACGCTGGCCAGCGTTCGCCCGCTGGCGGGAGAGAAGATAGCGGCGACCGTCTTCGTCCCTGAAAGACAGCGCGACTATTATCTGAAGAAGGTCGCCGCCTATCGGGATGAGGACCGGCCGCCGACCCAAAGAGGCGAAACCGGCCCCAAGAACGAAACGCTTGTCGCCTCGATCGACACGGTACGGCTGGCAGTTGCCCGTTCCCTCTACACCGATAAAGCCGACCTGTTTCCCGACCCGGGTGCAACCACCTGGTGGGAGGTCTGGCTTCGCCTCGGAACCCGTGCCACATTCGACGCTGCGGCGCAGCGCCTCGACCTGATGGTACGAAACCACACCCTCACCTTTCCTGATCGGGAGGTGGTGCTGGTTTGCGCAACGCCCGAGGTGCTGGGCCATATTGTCGCCAACACCGATACCATCGCTGAACTGCGCCTTGCCCGCGACACGCCCGGCCTGTTCATGGCCATGGACGGCGCCGAGCAGCGGCTATGGTCCGATGATCTGGCGCGGCGGATCGCGCTGCCGGCCGCCGATGCTCCGGCGGTTTGTCTACTCGATTCCGGCACGACCTATCGCCATCCCCTGATTCGGTGCGGCCTCGATCCGGCCGATCAGCAAGCCTATGATCGCAGCTGGCCGGTTGAGGACACCAGCACCCTCAGCCATGGCGGGCACGGCACGCAGTTGTCAGGGATTGCTCTGCATGGCGATCTGGCGGACCTGCTGGCGACCAACGGCTCTGTGCAGCTTCGGCATCGCCTGGAGTCGGTCAAGATCCTGCCGGATCGCGGTGCCAATGACCCCGATCTGTACGGCGCCATCACCGCCCAGGCGGTTTATGCCGCCGAGATCGTGGCGCCGCAGCGCCCGCGTGCGGTCTGCCTCGCCATCACCAGCCCGGGCGATCACTGGCGCGGCCGGCCTTCCTCCTGGTCTGCCGAACTGGACAAGCTCGCTTTTGGCGAGGAGGACGTGCAGCGGCTGATCGTGGTTTCCGGCGGCAATATCGGGGAACCGGTGACGCCCGCGTATTATCTTATCCGCAACGACGCCACGCCGATCGAAAGCCCGGCCCAGGCATGGAATGTGCTGACGGTCGGTGCCTACACTGAGAAGATCACCATTGCCGATAAGGTCTATAAAGACTGGGCGGCGTTGGCGCCGGCCGGCGATCTGATGCCCACCAGCCGGACATCGGTATCTTGGAACCGGGATTGGCCGTTGAAGCCGGATGTCGTTCTGGAGGGCGGCAATCTCGGCATCGACCCGGCGACCGGAGGCGGCGACAACGTGGATGACTTGGCCTTGCTCACCACGTTCCGCCGACCTGAAGAAAGGGCCTTCACCACCACGGGCGAGACCAGCGGCGCCACGGCCCTTACCGCACGCATGGCGGCACAGATTCTGGCCGAGCGGCCCAGGCTTTGGCCGGAGACGGTGCGGGGCTTGATTGTTCATTCCGCCGAATGGACACCGGCGATGCAAGGGCACCCCGAAATCGACAAGAACACCGTGCTTCGCCGCTACGGTTTTGGTGTCCCGTCGCTGAATCGCGCGCTGCGCAGCCTCGATAATGACGTTACGTTTGTGATCGAACGCACCATGCAGCCATTCACAGCCAAGGGCAGCGACATCAAGACCAAGGATCTGGTGCTGCATCAATTGCCGTGGCCAAAGGCGATTCTAGAAGGTCTCGGCGCGGCCGATGTCGAGCTGCGCGTGACACTCAGCTATTTTATCGAACCCAACCCCGGCGAGCGCGGTCAGACCAAACGCCATGGCTACGCGTCCCATGGTTTGCGGTTCGAGGTGAAGCGCAGCAAGGAGCCAGACGATGCTTTCATTCGGCGGATCAACGCGCAGGCCGGCGACAGGCCGAAATACTTGCCTAACGATTCCGGCTGGGTGCTCGGTCCCCGGCTGCGCCATCGTGGTTCCCTGCATGCCGACATCTGGAAAGGATCCGCGGCCGATCTCGCGGCCCGCGGCGCCGTCGCGGTCTATCCGGTCGGCGGATGGTGGCGGGAAAATCCATCGCATCAGCGGGGTAACTCCAAAACCCGCTATAGCCTGATTGTGTCGTTGCGTACCGCCGAGGCAGCGCAGCTCTACACGGCCATTCAAACGCAGATCACCCCTGAGATCACCATCGAAGCCTGACCACGCGTTCAACGGTCGCGGCCACGACACAGAACCGGCAGAACAGCACAGCCTGTGGGCCGAATCGGAAACACGAAGAGGCAACGATGCCGGACAGGGTCGCCAATCCGTGTTCACGCTTGGGCGACCGCGTTTGATCTGCCAGCTTCAACCGCTGGCACATGTAGGTCCCTCACGATCCAACCTTGCGCTTGCGCTGCTTCACGAACTGCTTGTGGCAACGCGTCTCGCCGGATAGCGAGCGCGAGCATTGGTCGTGTCGTGTCACCGCAACGAACACATTTGTTGCGGCGGCCAGTTCAGCTTCATTCGAAGAAAGGTTCCGGTCTTCTATGCCGAACGCATGCGGAACCACGGTGGCAAGATCCATCACTCGCTGGTTGGCGGCAGGACCGCGCCAGATCTCCGTCTCCACGAGCAGCACGGCATCGGCTGTGCGACCCTTCACGGAATGAACCGAGCCAAGCTGAACGGCAACGTCGTGGTACAATGCGATTTGGTTCGATCCGCCGTCTTGTTCAGCATCGGCACCCTGTTGGTTGAATTGGCAGTACGTGGCTGCTCGCGTCGTCACCTTTAGCCGGAGTCTTGTCCGGAGCGCTTCGCAGAATGCCGCCCATCAACCCGCCTTCCAAGCGCCGCCGCCGCGCAGGATATGCTTGATCACCAGATGGCGGACCCTGGTCGGCATCTCAGGGTGGAGGGTGGCGAGGCACTTCCATACATTACCTACGGTGAGGCGCGCCCCAGCGGGTGGCGCAAAACCGTGATGTTCCAGATATTCGACGAGGGCAGCGACAAGCGCCGCATGGCTCTCCCGAGGTGCGCGACCGGCGTCCTGACCGCGTGCGAGTTTTCGCAGGGCGCCGCAGAACGTCCCGATCTCAACGCCCTGTCCCTCACCGCTCCGATACCGGGGATGGTAATCGACAAGGCTCTTCGGCCAGTCACCGCGGGTATCGCGGTAGAGATTGTGGCGTGAAGCAATTGCGCGGACGTCAGCCAACCGGCCGCCGTTCGGAAGATGGCCGGACACCCATTGCGCATAGGCGGGCAGTACTTGCTCGATGGAGGCGCGCTCGAATGTCAGAAGCAGCCGGCGCCCCGGCCATTCTTCGGCGGCCACGATCGTCTGGCCGATCCGCGCGGTCAGTCTGCTGGCGAAGGTGGCGATGTCCCGGCCAAAACGCCTCGTGGTATCTAGCGGGATGACGTGTTCGCCGAATTTCCAATATTGATCCTGTGGTACCTCGGGATCTTCATAGAGCGTCTGATTCTGGTCCCCGAGGCGCTGGAAGATCGCACCTTTGCCGAAGATGCGGTTGAGAAGTGCGAGCTGCTCGCCGTGAGTATCTTGTGCTTCATCGAGCAGGATCAGCGGAATTGCGGGTTCCGACGTAAGCCGCCCACCTATTCCGATCTGATGGCGCCCGGCGTTCTGAGCTGATGGCGCCCATGGCTCCGATCTCAAGCCGCCCACCATTCTGACGATGCCGCCCACCCCGGACTGACCGAGGTGAGCGGGGGGGAATGGATTGTCTCGCGGGTCAGCACTGACCCGGCTTCCAGTGCCGCCATCGCAATCGATGGAGAGGCGGGATGCCGACACAGAGGCTGTCCATGCGGCGGATACGGCAATTGCTGGGGTTGCACTTCGGTGCCGGGGCAAGCACGCGGGCGATCGGGCGGGAGCTGGGCATCGCACCGAGCACAGTGCGGGAGTACCTGGGCCGGGCGGCCGCGGCGGGGATCGGCTGGCCGCTGGCGGCGGACGTCACCGACGAGAGCCTGCTGGCGCGGCTGTTCGTCAATGCGGACGTGCGTGCCGGGGCGCGCTTCCACGCCGAGCCCGACTGGTCGGCGCTGGTTCGGGAGCTCAAGCGTCCTGGCGACTGTGTTGCGCGGATCAGTAGGCGGCCGCAGTTCAGCCATGTCGTTTCACCGTTACGGGAGGCGGACATACTCCGGGGTTCCAGCATCCGGTTCAGTACGCTTACGGCAATCGTGACCTCGGTCGCCCGACGCCCATCGGTTCGGGATCGTAGTCCATCACCGATGACCCGTTTGAAGCGGCTTACGTCAGCCTCCACCAGAACGCGCCAGTTGTATCCGGAAGCCTTCTGCCAAGCCATGCGGCCGCGCTCGGCAATGATCTGCAGGTGAAGGTCTCGCAGGGTCGGCGCCGTCTGCGCTGTTTCGCTCGGCACGGCGCTGGAGCGTGGTGGGATGATGACGGACGCCTTGGGATGACGCGAGACGACCGCACAGTAGACACCGTCCTGATCATAAGCACCGTCGGCAGTGAACGACGCGACCTGGACATCCACTTGATCGAGCAAAGACCCGACTTGCGAAGCGTCGTCGATGTCGTTGGTGGTCAGCGCAGCCACGGCGATCTGCCCGGTGTCGGTGTCCACGGCGATGTGCAGCTTGCGCCACGACGGCCGGGTCTTCGTGCCATGCTTCTCGAGTAGCCATTCGCCGGATCCGCCGAGCTTGAGCCCCGTGCTGTCGACCAGCAGGTGCACGGGACCGGGACCTGGCCGAGGGTGAACCACGTCCAGGCTCTCGGCCCGGCGGCTCAAAGTGGTGTGGTCCGGCACGGCGAGATCGAGGCCGAGCAGGGCGATGACGGAGCCGATCAACCCTTCGGTCTGCCGCAACGCTAGGCGGAATACCGACCTCAGCGTCAGCGCCGTCGCGATGGCTAGGGCCGAATAGCGCCACGGTGGTGCCGGGCAGTTTTTCCCTCGTACCCCCACCCGCCATGCTGGCCCAGCTCCGGCTCGATTATGGGGCGATGGCGGTGATGATCTTCGGCGATGTGCCTGCTTTCGAGACGGTCATGGACAGCATCGCGACCATGGAAGCGACGGTGAACCGATGAAGCGGGACCGCGCCAGTTGCACTAGGATGACTTCGTTTTCGCAATGGTGTATGGAGAATGCCGGAATTCGCAACGGCTTTGGCCACTGTCGCTGAACTCGCTGAGACGATGATCCGACAGGAGGGGAAGGATCTCGCAACGGCCAACGGCCGGGGCGGGCAGGGGAGCCATTAGTAGCGATGACCACCGACTATCACGCCAAGCTTTTCGCGCACGAGCTGCGCTGCCACTTCGACGTGGTCGGAACCGACTTCGATGTGGTCACGTCCCTCCCGGAGGTGAAGTTCTGATGGCCGACCTTCCTGGGGACGGCTCCGGCCAGCCGGTCGAAACCACGACAGAGGCCGTGGCGCTTGGTGCCATTGTGCAGTGGTCTGCTGACCAACCACTGTGGCAGCGTGATGCGCTGCGTCGCCTTTGCGACAAAGAGGAACTCGACGAGTCAGATCTCCGTGCGCTTCTGGCGCTTTGCAAAGAACCGTCCAGCGTAGCGGCCCCACTTGATACAACGCATGTGAGTGATCCCGCTGCCGCGAGCGCAACCGTAGTTGTCAAAGCAATTCGTGAGGTCCGACATGTCAATGCACTGGCCGGTGACCAGGTCTTGTCCTTCGGGAAAAAGGGACTGACCGTCATCTATGGCGACAATGGTTCCGGCAAATCCGGATACGCGCGGATACTCAAGCAGGCATGCCGCGCCCGGGGAGCGCGGAACGAAAAAATACTCCCGAATATATATAGCAACACAAGCGGCCCGGCGACGGCACGCATCGAGTTTTTAGCTGATCAACAGAACTGCGCCGAGAATTGGCAGCACGGAAACGCAGCTGATGCCTTGCTGTCTTCTGTGAGCATTTTCGATAGCAAGTCTGCGAACGTTCATGTTGAAGGACAGAATGACCTAGCGTACACGCCTTTTCCACTGAAGCTTCTGTCGTCACTCGCCCAAGCGTGTCAGACTATTAAGGACCGCCTGAACAGCGAAATCACTGCGATCGAAGCGCAGACGCCGAGCTCCCTGACCAAGCCGTCTGTCAAAGCGCACACAGCCGTCGGCCAGCTTCTGGGCGGACTCAGTGCCAACACTAAGCCGACCGACGTGGAAAAGCTGGCCACTTTATCGGCCGCGGAAGTGGCTCGCTTTGCCGCGTTGAAAGTTGATCTGGCCGCCGATCCTGCACGTCAGGCGCGACAGCTCCAGCAGCTAAAAGTACGTCTCGACGCGGACATTGATCGCCTGGAAAGTTTGGTCGCAGCCACTTCGGACGAGAATGTGAGCAAGCTGCGCATAGCCCTGGCCGAGTACGAGACGGCCACCGCCGCTGCGCATACTGCGTCCACCACATTGTTCGCCGGCGACCCTCTGCCGGAAATTGGCTCCGCGGTCTGGCGCGCCCTCTGGGAAGCAGCGCGGGGCTACTCCGATAAGGTCGCCTACCCTGGAGTCAGCTTTCCGAACACAATCAGCGACGCGCGCTGCGTGTTGTGCCAGCAGAAGTTGGAGCCAGCTGCCGCAGATCGGCTCAGCCGATTCGCGGGCTTCGTCAAGAACGAGAGCAAACGCAGGGAGGATTTGGCCTGGGCTACGTATAAAGCTGCGCACGACGCGATTGCCGCGACCGGCATATCCGCGGCGGTAAGCCGGGCACTTATTAACCTCATCCGAGGCGAGCTTGGTGCCGATGATTTAGCCGAACGCTTACAGCGGGGGTTAACGCTCCAAAGATGGCGCCATCGGACGATCCTGCGACTCCAACGCAGTCATATGGATACGATTCTCGCGG
>JBAWFF010000142.1:0-7373 GCA_049591635.1 Acetobacteraceae bacterium | reverse complement strand
TCGTCGTGCTTGGCCCGGCCCCGGCGCCGCTCGCCATCCTGCGCGGGCGGCATCGCCGTCGGCTGCTTCTGAAGACACGACGCGATATCGCGGTGCAGCCGCTGTTGCGGAACTGGCTTGCCCAGGTGCGGGTGCCCCGCGGGGCCCGGGTGGACATCGACGTGGACCCCGTTTCATTCCTTTGATCGCAACGCGGGAGACAGGAGGCCCATGATCCTCGCCAACACCGGCACACGGCGGCGCTATCCCCTGACGCCCGGCGCGCACGCGACCGACCCATCCCCACATGCGGTCTGGCTCGACCTCGTGGACGCGACCGAGGAGGAGCGCGCGCTGGCCGAGCGCGTCACTGGCCTGCGGGTGCCGGCGCGGGCGGAACTGTCCGAGATCGAGCGATCGAGCCGCCTGTCGTCGAAGGACGGGATCCTGACCCTGAGCACGTCGATGATATCGGACGGCGACGGTAAGCATTCCCCGGTTGCCCCGCTCGGGTTCGTGTTGTCGCGCGATCGGCTGCTGACGGTGCGCTACGAGCCGATGCGGGCGCTCGACCGCTACGCCGAGCGGATGTGCGAGTCCGATACCGCCGCGCCGACGGGCATGGCCGTATTCGTCGGCGTGCTGGAATCGCTCGTGGATCGGCTTGCCGACATGCTGGAGACCGTTGGCGCCGAACTCGATGATCTCTCACACCAGATCTTTCGGCCCGAAACGATCAACCTTGGCCGCGTGCGCCGTGAATCGGCGGCCATGCAGAGCACGCTGACCGGCGTCGGGCGCGTCGGCGACCTGCTCTCCCACCTGCGCGACAGCCTGGTCGGCATCTCGCGGATCGTCGCCTATGTGGGTGAGGCGGCGGCCGACTGGATACCGGCGGAGTCACGGAGCCGTTTTGTCACGCTGCGCCAGGATGTCGCCTCGCTGAACGACTACGACGTGCAGATCGCCGGCAAGGTGCAGTTCCTGCTCGATGCGACGCTGGGATTTATCAACATCCAGCAGAACAATGTCATCAAGGTCCTCACGGTCGCCTCCATCGTCGGAATTCCGCCGACGTTGATCGCCGGCGTCTACGGGATGAACTTCAAGAACATGCCGGAGCTGAGCTGGTCCTACGGTTACGCGTATGGAATCGGCGTCATCGTGCTGAGCGCGATTCTGCCGCTGGTATGGTTCTGGCGGCGCGGGTGGATCTAGGGGGCGGATGAAGGCACCCTTGGCGCATCTCGCACTTGTTACAGCGGCGGGGCAATCTTGGTGTCTAATGTCGTTGCTCCATCGTGCCCGCCTGCCTTACGCACTCCGCCCGAACCAGGAAAGGATTACTGCAATGCGCTCTTCCAGCAAGCTGGCCGCTGTGCTGGTCGCCGCCTCGGCACTCGTCGGGAGCAACGCACTGGCAAATACCTGCCGAACCGAAAAGCTGATGTGCCCCACCTCCATGCCGGTCGACGGATTCTGCGAGTGCACGAGCCACGGCATGACGCAAGACGGCACGGTCACGGCATCGGCGCCTCGTCAGGCGCATCACAACGCGACTACGGGCGGGTGCGGTTCAAACCCACACTCGCCAGGTTGCCGCTGAGGCGCGGTCGCCGCGCTGAGTTGGGCAACCTTAGGGTCGTCCCACAAGATCGCGCCGGGCGTTCAGGAACTCGGCCGATTGACCGTCAGGGCGCCGATCCTTAGCGTGTTGTCAAATCAGCCGCCGCTTCCCGAAAAAAGGAGGAGAGCCGCGTGCCCGTCAACATCCGTCAGATCGGCCCCTGTTTCGCCGGCGAGGTCGACAAGATCGACTTGCGCAGGCCGCTTTCGCCGCGGGAGGTGGCGGCGATCCATGCCGGCATGGACCGATATGCGGTCCTCGTGTTCCACGATCAGCCGCTCGACGACGAGCAGCAACTCGCGTTCACCCGGGGCCTCGGCGAGATCGAGCAGGCGATCGGGACCAGTTTGCGGGCGCCGGACGAGTACCGTCTGCCGACCACGTTCGCCGACGTCTCCAACCTCGACAAGTACAACAAGCCGATGGCCCGCGACGACCGGCGCCGGTTGTTCGGGATCGGCAACCGGCTCTGGCACTCCGATAGTTCGTTCAAACCGACCCCAGCCAAATACTCCCTGTTGCACGCCCGCAGCATACCGTCGAAAGGCGGCAACACCGAGTTTGCCGACATGCGCGCCGCCTATGACGCTCTCGACGAGGAGACGAAGGCGGTGGTGGAGGACCTGGTCTGCGAACACTCGCAGATCTCTTCACGCCAGCAACTCGGTTTCACCGACTTCACCGACGAGGAGCGGGAGCGGTTCCGGCCAGTGCGCCAGGTACTGGTGCGGACGCATCCGGTGACCGGACGCAAATCGCTGTTCCTGGCGTCCCATGCCGGCGCGATTGTCGGATGGCCGGTGCCGGAGGCGCGGGCATTCCTGCGTGATCTGATCGAACACGCGACGCAGCGCGAATTCGTCTATGCGCATAAATGGCGCGTCGGCGACCTGGTGATGTGGGACAATCGCCAGACGATGCACCGTGCCCGCCCCTTCCCGCCGCACGAGCCGCGCGACATGCGCCGCACGACCGTGGCAGGCGATGGCCCCACCGTCGCGCAGGCCGCGTAGTGGATGCGGCGACACGGCGAGGTTGATCCCAAGCCTCGTCCGTCCGCGCGGCCAGCGCCTGAAAGCTCCATCTGAAGCGTCGGCGGCTACCTTCACGCTGCCTTGCAAAGGCGCGCCCTATGGGTCAATTTCATACAATCGGTTAGGAACACCGTCGTAGATCGCGGACCGCTGAAGGAGGAAAGATGGACGCTGAGAACAAGTGCCCGGTGTCGGGCGGGCAGCGCGGACACCAGACCGTGCTGGCCAGGGTCAATCGCGACTGGTGGCCGAACCAGCTTAACGTTCATGTCCTCCACCAGAACTCCCCCCTCGCCGATCCGATGGGCAAGGCGTTCAACTACGCCAAGGAATTCCGCAGCCTCGACCTCGATGCCGTGATCAAGGACCTGCATGCGTTGATGACGGACTCGCAGGAATGGTGGCCGGCCGACTACGGACACTATGGGCCGTTCTTCATTCGGATGGCATGGCACAGCGCGGGCACCTATCGCATCGGCGACGGTCGGGGCGGCGCATCCTCCGGCACGCAACGCTTCGCGCCTCTCAATAGCTGGCCGGACAACGTGAGCCTCGACAAGGCGCGCCGGTTGCTCTGGCCGATCAAGCGGAAATACGGCCGGAAAATCTCCTGGGCCGACCTTTTTGTTCTCGCCGGCAATGTTGCCCTCGAGTCGATGGGGTTCAAGACGTTCGGTTTCGGCGGCGGACGCGAGGACGTCTGGGAGCCCGAGGACGACGCCAACTGGGGGCCCGAGCACACCTGGCTGGGAGACGAGCGCTACAGTGGCCACCGTGACCTCCAGGAGCCCCTCGCCGCCGTTCAGATGGGTCTGATCTACGTCAATCCCGAAGGGCCGAACGGCAAGCCCGATCCGCTCGCCGCGGCGGTGGATATTCGCGAGACGTTCGCTCGCATGGCGATGGATGATGAGGAAACGCTCGCGCTCATCGCCGGCGGACACACGTTCGGCAAATGCCACGGCGCCGCCGACCCGGGCCAGTATGTCGGTCCGGAACCCGAGGGGGCTCCCATCGAGCAACAGGGCCTCGGCTGGAAAAGCAGCTTCGGCACCGGCAGCGGCGTCCACACGATCAGCAGCGGGTTGGAGGGCGCATGGACCAACACCCCGACGAAGTGGGACACCAGCTACCTGGATATCCTGTACGGTCACGAGTGGGAGCTGACGAAGAGCCCCGCCGGCGCGTTCCAGTGGACGCCCAAGGACGCATCCGCGGCCGACACCGTGCCTGATGCGCACGATCCGTCGCGCCGGCACGCCCCGATGATGCTCACGACGGACCTCGCGCTCCGGCTGGATCCGATCTACGCGCCAATTTCGAAGCGCTTCCACGAGGACCCGACGGCGTTCGCCGACGCGTTCGCCAGGGCGTGGTACAAGTTGACGCACCGCGACATGGGGCCGCGCTCGCGCTATCTGGGCCCGTTGGTTCCCGCCGAGGTGTTGCTGTGGCAAGACCCGGTTCCCCGCGTTGATCACGAATTGGTCGGGGAGCAGGACATCGCCGCCCTGAAAGCGAAGGTCCTCGCATCCGGACTGTCCATCTCCGACCTGGTCTCGACCGCCTGGGCGTCGGCTTCGACGTTCCGCGGCTCCGACAAGCGCGGTGGAGCGAACGGGGGGCGCATTCGCCTCGCGCCGCAGAAGGATTGGGAAGCCAACGAGCCGGCGCGGCTGGCAAAATCGCTTCAGAAGCTGGAGGAGGTCCAGAAGGCGTTCAACAATGCGCAGTCCGGCGGGAAGCGAATCTCGCTCGCCGACCTGATCGTCCTGGGCGGCTGCGCGGCCGTCGAGGCAGCGGCGAGGAAGGCCGGACACGACGTGACGGTTCCTTTCACGCCAGGGCGGACCGACGCGTCGCAGGAGCAAACCGACGTGGACGCGTTCGCCGTTCTCGAGCCGACCGCGGACGGGTTCCGCAACTATCTTCGAGACGGGCATCGCAGATCGGCCGAGGAGCTGCTGGTGGATCGGGCGCAGTTGCTGAGCTTGACCGCTCCCGAGATGACGGTTCTCGTCGGCGGCATGCGCGTCCTGGGCGCCAATTTCGGACAGTCGGAACACGGGGTCTTCACCAAGCGGCCGGGGACGCTAACAAATGATTTCTTTGTCAACCTGATCGACATGAACACGGCGTGGCAGCAATCCCCTGCCGCCGAAGGCGTGTTCCACGGGCGCGACCGTGCGACGGACGAGCCCAAGTGGACCGGCACCCGTATCGACCTTCTCTTCGGCTCGAACTCCCAACTGCGCGCCGTCGCGGAAGTCTATGCGTGCGACGACTCGAAGGAGGCGTTCGTGAACGACTTCGTGGCGGCGTGGACCAAGGTGATGAACCTGGACCGCTACGACCTTGCCTGATCCCGGCTGACCCGTCTCGCCCCCTCCTCCCCCAAGGGAGGGGACGATTGCACCGATCTCGCATCCGCGAACGTGACGTGGCCACAAAATGCCGCGCCTGCGAAGGTCTGGTGCCTACAAAATGCCGCACCTGCGAAGGCCTGGTGGCTACAAAATGCTGCACCTGCGAAGGCGACGTGTCCACAGACTCCGCGTCCTCAGCGGCGAGGTGTCCACATGCCGGGGCCAAATCACGCCGCCGGGCGGCTCCGCTGGCTCTCCGTCCGAAGCTGCCCGCAGGCCGCCAGGATGTCGCGGCCCCGTGGCGCCCGCACCGGGGCGGAATAGCCGGCATCCATGATGATCCGGGCGAAGCGGTTGATGGCGTTCGACCCGCTCGTCTCGAACGCGCTGCCCGGCCAGGGATTGAACGGAATGAGGTTTACCTTCGCCGGAATGCCGGCGATCAGCCGCACCAGTTCATTGGCGTCCGTTACGCTGTCGTTCACCCCCCGCAGCATCACGTATTCGAAGGTGATCCGCCGCGCGTTCGAGGCGCCCGGATAGCGCCGGCACGCCGCGATCAGCTCGGCGATCGGATATTTGCGGTTCAGCGGCACCAGCTCGTCGCGTAGGTCGTCACGCACCGCATGCAGCGACACCGCGAGGTTGACGCCAAGCTCGGCCCCCGCGCGGTCCATCATCGGCACGACGCCGGAGGTCGATAGCGTGATCCGCCTTCGCGACAGCGCGATACCTTCGTTGTCCATCACGATCCGCATCGCCTGGGCGACGTTGGCGTAGTTGTAGAGCGGCTCTCCCATGCCCATCAGCACGATGGTCGAGAGCTTGCGGGGCGTCTCGCCGCGCGGGCTCGGCCATTCGCCGTACGAATCGCGCGCGGCCATGAACTGCCCGACGATCTCCGCCACGCCCAGGTTGCGCGCCAGCCGCTGGGTGCCTGTGTGGCAGAACCGGCAGGATAGCGTGCAACCGACCTGGGACGAGATGCAGACGGCGCCGCGATCTTCCTGGCGGTCGGGGATGTAGACGGTCTCCGCCTCCTGGCCGTCACGGAAGCGGAACAGGAATTTCCGTGTCTCGTCGGTCGAATCCCACACCTGGGCGGCGACCGGCCGGCCGATCACGAAACGCTCGGCCAAACGCGCCCGGAGCGGCCGGGCGATCGTGGACATCCGGGCGAAGTCGGTCTCGCCCTGGTTGTAGATCCAGTGCCACAGCTGGCCGGCGCGGAACGGCGCCTCTCCGATCGCGGCGATCTCGGCGGCCAGTTCGGCCCGGGACAGACCGACCAAGTCTCGGCGTCCATCGGCAAGCTGGGCCGTCGGCGGATCGAACAAGGCGGATTTGGCGAGGATGCGGACCCGCTCGGCCTCGGTCAGGGCCTCGATCAGGCCGGCGGTCATTTGGCGGGGCAGGCCTTGACGATCGCCTCGTAGGCCGCGGTGAAGCCCGCGAGGCTGAAAGTGTCGACGGTGGACGTGGAGTGTGGGCCCGGGCCCCTCGCGATCGCCTCGCTGCCGGGGCGGAGTGCCGCGACCGCCGCCGCCCCGTCGCGCGCGAAGGCATCGCTGCCGGACGTGTAGAAGTCCAACCCCGTCTGGCCGACCTGCACGGTCACCGTCGTTCCCTGCGGGTAGGGGTCATGGGCGGTGATCGCCACCTCGTCGCGGCTGCTCGCGCGCTCCGTCACCGTCAGCAGGGGCGTGGCGCCGGCCTGGGGAGGGTGGACCGATTTGGCGCGGGTGAAGGCGTAGCAGATAGTCTCGCCTTCGTGCAGGTAGCGCGCGGCCGTCCAGTCGCCGAACTTGCCGAGTTCGGACGGACCGGCGGCGGCTGCGGGCTGCCGGGGCGGCGGACGCTTGGCGCCAACGGCGGGCGCCGTCCCGCTCATCGCGAGGGCGGCAAGGAGAAGGATGGTGAGTCGCATGGCCGGACACATACGGCGCGCGCCGCCCGGCAACAAGCGCGTCTCGTCGTTGCCGGCAACCAGGAAGCCGTCTATGGCAGCCGCGATCCGTAATCTGGGAGTGAACGCGTGCGACGCTGCACATCTCGTGTGACCGGCCGGGTGGCACGCACCGCGTTCCTGTTCGCCGCGGGGCTGAGCCTCGCGAGCTGCGCCGGCGTCAACGTGATCACTGGGCCGCTGACGGGAAGTGGTGGGCCGCCGGAAGGCACGCCTGGCCACGTCAGCGGCTTCCTCGGCGCCGTCGTCGCCGACGAGCCGCAGGCCGCGCTGATCGGACGTCAGGCCCTGTCGGCGGGCGGGGACGCGGCCGACGCCGCAGTGGCGGTAGCGGCCACATTGGCGGTTACCCTACCGTCGCGTGCGGGCCTGGGCGGAGGCGGGGCGTGCCTGGTCTACCG
>JBAWFF010000141.1:0-10848 GCA_049591635.1 Acetobacteraceae bacterium | reverse complement strand
CGTCCCCATCGTGATCGGCGGCCACACCAAGGCCGCCGCGCGGCGCGCCGGGCGGCTCGGCGACGGCTTCTTCCCGGCGCGGGGAACCACGCCGGAACTGCTCGACCTCGTGCGCCAGACCGCGCGCGAGGCGGGGCGCGATCCGGATGCGATCGAAATCACCGTGAGCGCGCCCGACGACCTCGCGACGATCCCCGAACTCGCCCGCGCCGGCATCCACCGTGTCACCATCCCGGTGATGGCGAACGCCGGCCTCGCCAAGCGAATCTCCGGACCAGAGGACGTGCTCGCGTTTCGCGAAACGATCGAGCGCTATCGCGGATAGACGAGGGCGCGCACTTCCGCTCCAACACCGCCGCCGGTATGCTCGACGGCAATGTTGAAGGAAAGCCCGCCATGATCCGTCGCCGCCATCTGCTCCAGGCATCCGCCGCCGTCCTGGCGGCGCCCGCCATCGTCGCCCGGGCCAATCCCCAGTCGCAATTCGACTGGAAGCAGTTCAAGGGCCAGCACATCGAGGTCAACTACCAGCTCTCTCCGCGCGGCGACGTGGCGCGCGCGCACATGAAGGAATTCGAGGCGTTGACCGGCATCAGCGTCGGCTTCGAGCAGATCCCCGAACAGCAGCAGCGCCCGAAGGTGGCGCTCGAAATGGCCTCCGGCCACCCGAGCTTCGACGTGGTGAATGTCGGAATGCACGTGCAAAAGCGTCTGATCGAGAAGGCGAAATGGATGGAGGATCTGCGGCCCTACATCGCCGACGCCTCGCTGACCGCGCCCGATTTCAACCAGGCGGATTTCAGCGCGCCGTCGATGGCGGTGGCGACCGACGAGGAGGGCCATATCAACGTCCTTCCGCTCAACCAAGACCTCTTCATCATCTACTACAACACCGAATTGCTATCGCAGAAGGGTTTCAACGCCCCGCCCAAAAGCTTCGACGAGATGATGAGCATGGCCCGCACGCTCACCGATCCATCGAAGGGCGTCTACGGGTTTACCGGGCGTGGCGTGAAAAACGCCAACGTCGTGCTGTACGATTCCATCCTGCTCGGCTGGGACCAGGAGACGGTGACGCCGGACGGCAAGAAGCTGCTGACCGACACGCCGGCCGCCGTCGCGGCGGGGGACTGGTACCAGAAGATCATGCGCGAATGCGCCCCGCCCGGCAGCGTCGGCTTCAACTGGAACGAGTGTCAGACGACGTTCAGCCAGGGGCGCGGGGCGATGTGGTGGGACGGCATCGGCTTCTCGGCCCCTCTGGTCGATCCGACGAAGTCCCGGGTGGTCGGCAAGGTTGGCTTCGCACCTGTGCCGGCCGGACCGAAGGCGCATAACTGCGCCACCTTCATCGACGGCGTCGGCATCCCGGCGAAGGCGAAGAACAAGAAGGCCGCCTGGCTGTTCCTGCAATGGGTCACCGGCAAGCAGATCTCGACCGAGGTGCTGCGCACGGGCTCCGGCACGCCGGCCCGGCTATCGGTCTACGAGCAGCCGGAGGTGATCAAAACCAGCAAGTTCCCGCGGGAATGGTTCGACACCACCCAGGCCAGCCTCAAGATGGCGCGCTCCGGGCTGCCAGTGATCGTGCCGGTGACCGAGTTCCGCGACATATTGGGCGTCGGCCTGACCAACATCGTGCTCGGTAAGGACGTCGCGACCCAGCTGAAGCAGGCGACGGCGTCCTTCCAGCCGATCCTCGACAAGTCGAACGCGGCCTGACTTGTCGGCGGCCCTGAGTCCGGCCACGGGCGCGCGCGCGGCGCGCGCGCCCGCCGCCAATTACGTACGCCGTTATTGGGTGTTCGCCCTTCCGGCCGCCTGCGTGGTGCTGGCGGTCATCGTCTTCCCCTGGTTCTTCACCATCTACATCTCGCTCCACCAATGGGATCCCGCCGGCGGGATCACTTGGGCGGGCGTGTCCAACTACGTCCATCTGGCGACCGACGCGCGCTTCGGCTGGGCGGTCGTGCGGACGCTCTACTTCGCCGCCCTCGCGGTGCTGTTCCCGGTGGTGCTGGGGATCGCGGCGGCGGTGTGCTTCCACCAGCGTTTCCCGTTGCGCGGCCTGGCGCGGACCATATTCATCCTGCCGATGATGGCGACGCCCGTCGCCATCGCGCTGGTCTGGTCGATGATGTTCCATCCGCAGCTTGGCGTGCTGAACTACATCCTCACCTCGATCGGCTTGCCACCCGCCATGTGGACCTACGCTCCGTCCACGGTGATCCCGACGCTGGTGATCGTGGAGACGTGGCAGTGGACGCCGCTGGTGATGCTGATCGTGCTGGGCGGGCTCGCCAGCCTGCCGATCGACCCGTACGAGGCGGCGCAACTCGACGGCGCCAGCGCCTGGCAACGCTTCCGCCACATCACCCTGCCCCTCGTCTGGCCGTTCATCGTCGTGGCCGGGGTAATCCGCACCATCGACGCGCTGAAATCGTTCGATATCATCTACGTGATCACCGGCGGCGGCCCCGGGACGTCGAGCGAGACGATCAACATCTTCCTCTACCAGCAGGCATTCGCCTTCTACCAACTGGGCTACGCCGGCGCGGTCACCTTGGTATTCTTCATCCTGATCGTCGCCGTGAGCCTGTGCCTGCTGGCCGTTCGTCAGCAAAAGAGGTGGCAGTGAGTCGCCGATGGACCCGCGGACGCTTGCGCCGCGCCTGGTCGCGCCTCGGCCTCTATCTCTCGGTGATCGTGCTGATCTCGCCGGCGGCGTTCGTGTTTCTCTGGATGCTGTCCCTCTCGCTGAAGAACGAGGCGGACAACATGGCGTTTCCGCCGGTGTTCATTCCGCATCCGCCGACCTTCGCCAACTTCGTCAAGGTGTTCGCCGAGAACGACTTCCTCAGCTACACGGTCAACTCGGTCATCGTCTCGGTCAGCGCGACCGCGCTGGCGCTGGCGATCGGCGTGCCCGCCGGTTACGGCATCGCCAAGGCGCGCGCCATGCGGGCGGCGATGCTGATCCTCATCGCCCGGCTGACGCCCGGTCTGTCCTACCTCATCCCGCTATTTCTGCTGTTCCAGTGGGTCGGGCTCGTGGGAACGCTGACGCCGATCGTGATTACCCACCTGGTCATCACGGTGCCGATCGTGGTCTGGATCATGATCGGCTTCTTCGAAACGCTGCCGGGCGAGTTGGAGGAGGCGGCGCTGGTGGACGGGGCGACGATCTGGCAGGCGTTCGTCCACGTCGCGCTGCCGCTGGCGCGGCCCGGCATCACGGTCGCCACCATCCTGGCGTTCATCTTCAGCTGGAACAACTTCCTGTTCGGCGTCGTCCTGGCCAGCCGGGAGACGCGCACCCTGCCGGTCGCCGTCTACAACATGCTGACCTTCGAGCAGGTGAGCTGGGGCCCCCTCGCCGCCGCCGCCCTCGTGGTGACGGCGCCGGTGCTGCTGCTTACGCTGCTGATGCAGAAGGAGATCGTGGCCGGATTGACGGCGGGGGGCGTGAAAGGCGGCTGATACAAACCCATGTATCCGTCCGTCAGCGAAGGAGCGAGGCGATGAGCGAGGAACTGGCGACCCTGGGCGGCGGGTGCTTCTGGTGCCTGGAGGCGGTGTTCAAGGATTTGCGCGGGGTCGAGCGCATCCAGTCCGGCTACGCTGGCGGGCATGTCGCCAACCCGACCTACAAGCAGGTCTGCGGCGGCGCGACGGGCCACGCCGAGGTCACGCAGATCGAATTCGACCCGGATCAGCTCAGCTATGCCGACCTGCTACGGGTCTTCTTCGCGATCCACGACCCGACGACGAAAGACCGCCAGGGCAACGACGTCGGGCCGCAGTATCGCTCGATCATCCTCACCCACGGCGATACCCAGCGTGAGACCGCGAAGGCGGTGATGGCCGAGATGGCGCCGCTGTGGCCGGCGCCGATCACGACGCAGGTGCAGCCGCTCGAGGTCTTCTATCCGGCCGAGACCGAGCACGACGACTATTTCGCCCGCAACCCGTGGTCGGGCTACTGCCAGGTGGTGGTGGCGCCGAAGGTCGCGAAGTTCCGCAAGCAGTTCACCGATCGGCTGAAGCGGGCGGCGTGACCCTCACCCGCTCGCTGACGCGAGTCGACCTCTCCCGGAGGGAGAGGTGAAGAAGTAGCTTGCTCACCTCTCCCTTTGGGAGAGGTCGCCGCGCTCTCGCGCGGCGGGTGAGGGCCTTCACACCGAGAAATACTTCGCCCGCGGATTGAGCACCACGATCGCGCTCGTCGATTGCTCCGGATGCAGCTGGAACTCATCGGACAGCGACACGCCGATCCGGTCCGCCTCCAGCAGCCTCATGATCTGCGTCTGGTCCTCCAGATGCGGGCACGCCGGATAACCGAACGAGTAGCGCGAGCCTCGGTAGCTCTGGCTCAGCATCTTCTCCATGTCGCGATCGTCCTCGGCGGCGAAGCCCATTTCGGCGCGGATGCGCTTGTGGACGTATTCGGCCATCGCCTCGGCCATCTCCACCGACAGCCCGTGGAGATAGAGATAATCCTGGTAGCGATTATCGGCGAACCAGGCGTGCGCGACCTCCGACGCCGTCTGCCCCATCGTCACCACCTGGAAGCCGATCACGTCGCGCTCGTCATCGTCGATGTCGCGGAAGAAGTCGGCGATGCACTCGCCGTTTTCCTTCGGCTGTCGCGGCAAGGAGAAGCGGGCCACCTCGGTCGTTCCGTCCGGCTCGAACACGATCAGGTCGTTGCCCTGCCCGGCCGCCTTCCAGTACCCGTACGCGGCGCGCGGGTGCAGGATGTCCTGGCTTTCGCACAGCGCCAGCATCCGCCTCATCACCGGACGCACCTCCTGCTTGGCCCAACCGATGAAATCCTCCAGCGAGCGGCCCTGCTTCCTGAATCCCCATTGGAATTGGTAGAGGCTGCGTTCATTAACGAATGGAACGATCGCCTTGGGCGGCAGCTCCAGGGTGCGCGCGCCCCAGAACGGCGGCATCGCCACCTTCACGTCCCGCGTGATCGCCCGCCTGCGTTCCCGCACCGCCAGCACGTCCACCGGGTGGAACGCACGCTGATCGGCCTGTCCGAGCGTGCGCTTGGTATTGCGCGCCTTGCCGACGCGCTTGGCCTGGACCGCGGCGAGGTAGTCGTCGAAGCCGTTGCCCATCACCTTGTCCATCAGGTGCAGCCCGTCGAAGGCGTCGCGCGCGTAGGCGACGCGCCCGCAGCCGTAAGCGAGGACGCAGTCGTCCTCCACGTAGTTGCGGGTCAGCGCGGCGCCCCCGAGCATCACCGGAAGCTCGAGGCCCTGACGGGTCATCTCCTCGAGGTTCTCGCGCATCACCACGGTCGATTTCACCAGCAGCCCGGACATCCCGATGGCGTTCGCCCGGTTCTCCCGCGCCGCCGTCAGCATGTCCGCCAGCGGCACCTTGATGCCGAGGTTCACCACCCGATAGCCGTTATTGGTCAGGATGATATCGACGAGGTTCTTGCCGATGTCGTGGACGTCGCCGCGCACCGTCCCCAGCACGATGGTGCCCTTCTCCTGGCCCTCCACCTTCTCCATGAACGGTTGGAGGTAAGCGACGGCGGCCTTCATCGTCTCGGCGCTTTGCAGCACGAACGGCAGCTGCATCTTGCCGGCGCCGAACAGCTCCCCCACCACCTTCATGCCGTCGAGCAGCACGTCGTTGATGATGGACAGCGGCGGCGTGGTGCGCAGCGCGTCCGCCAGATCGTCGGTCAGCCCCTTGCGGTCGCCATCGACGATGCGATCCCTAAGCCGCTCCTCCACCGTCTCCGCGACGCGCCGCTTGGTCGCGTCGTCGAGCTTGCGGTCGGCGAAAATCTCCAGCAATTTTTGCAGCGGATCGTAGCCTTCGCGCCGGCGGTCGAAGATCAGGTCTTCCGCGACCCGCACTTCCTCCGGCGCGATCAGGTGCAGCGGGCGAATCTTGGAAGCATGGACGATAGCCCCGGTCATGCCGGCGCGTACCGCGTGATCGAGAAACACCGAATTCAGCACAGCGCGGGCGGCGGGGTTCAGCCCGAAGCTGATGTTGGACAGACCGAGGATGATCTGGATGTCGGGGAACGCGGCACGAATCGCGGCGATGCCCTCCAAGGTCCACTGGCCCAGCTTGCGGTCGTCCTCGTTGCCGGTCGCGATGGTGAAGGTCAGCGGGTCGATCAGCAGATCCGACTGCGGCAGGCCGAAGCGGTTGCAAGCGAAATCCACCAGCCTGGTGGCGACCGCGAGCTTGGCCTCGACGGTCTTCGCCATGCCGGTCTCGTCGATGGTGAGCGCGATGAGGCCGGTGCCGAAGCGGCGCGCCAGACGCAGCCGATCGACGGCGTGCTTCTCGCCGTCCTCGAAGTTGATGGAGTTGATGATCGGCTTGCCGCCATGCAGCTTCAGCGCCGCCTCGATCACCGGAGTCTCCGTGCTGTCGATCACCAGCGGCGCGTTCACCGATCCGGTGAAGCGGCGGATTACCTCGTCCATCTCGTAGGTCTCGTCGCGGCCGACGAAGGCGGTGCAGATGTCGAGCGCGTTCGATCCCTCGCCCGCCTGCTCGCGGCCCATCGCCACGCAACCGTCCCAGTCGTTCGCCTCCTGCAACCCGCGCCATTTGCGCGAGCCATTGGCATTGCAACGTTCGCCGATCGCGAAGAACGCGTTCTCCTGGCGCAGCGCCACGGACTGATAGAGCGAGGCGACCGAGGGCACCCAGACAGGATTGCGCGCGACGGGCTTCGGCCGAGGCTCGCCGTGGCGGCGCAGCATGGCGTCGAGCGCGCCGATATGGGTGGTGCCGGTGCCGCAGCAGCCGCCGATCAGGTTGACGCCGTCCTCGACGACGAAGCGCTCCAGCCAGGTCGCGAGGTCGGCCGCACTCAGCGGATAGCGGGTGTGGCCGTCGACCAGTTCGGGAAGCCCGGCGTTGGGCTGTACCGAGAGCAGGCCGGGCCAGTTCTGCGACAGATAGCGCAGATGCTCGGCCATCTCCTGTGGGCCGGTGGCGCAGTTCAGGCCGATCAGCGGCACATCGAGCGCGTTGACGATGGTGGCGGCGGCGGCAATGTCGGGACCGACCAGCAAGGTGCCGGTGGTTTCAACCGTCACCTGCACGAAGATGGGCGTGTCCGTCCCGGCCGCGAGCCGCGCGATCTTGGCGCCGTTCACCGCCGCCTTGATCTGCAACGTGTCCTGGCAGGTCTCGATCAGGATGGCGTCCACGCCGCCGGCGATCAGCCCGCGCGATTGTTCGGCCAGCGCCGCCTCCAGCGCGTCGTAGGCGATGGCGCCGAGTGTCGGCAGCTTGGTGCCCGGACCGATGCTGCCGAGCACATAGCGGTCCCGCCCGTCACTGAACTGCTCCGCGGCCTCGCGCGCCAGTTCCGCCGAGCGCTGGTTGATCTCGAAGGCGCGTTCGGCGAGATCGAACTCGCCGAGCGTGACCGGCGAGGCGCCGAAACTGTTGGTCTCCACCATGTCGGCGCCGGCCTCGAAGTAGCTCCGGTGGATATCGCGCACCATGTCGGGGCGCGAGAGCGTCAGGATGTCGGTGCAGTTCTCCCGTCCCCAATAATCCGCCTCGATGTCGAGCGTCAGCGCCTGCACATGGCTGCCCATGCCGCCGTCGCACAGCAAGACTCTGTCGCGCAAGGCATCGAGCAAATGGGGGCGGGACATGGCGGCTCCTTAGAAGGCGGCGAGTTCGGGAACGCGGGAGACCGGCGCGCTGGTGCGCGTCGCCGGCCAGAGGCGGATCGGCAGGCTGCCGGCATGAACCGACAGCGGTTCGCCGGGCGCGACACCGGCATCGCGCATCAGCCCGGCCATCGCCGGATCGGCGAAGCCCGGCCAGCGATGCGCGAGCCGGTCGCGCACGTCGTCGCGGGAGTGTTCGCCGAGATCGACCACGATCAGCGCGCCGCCGGGGCGCAGGACGCGCGCGGCTTCCGCCAGCACCGCGTCGGGCTGCTCGGCGTAGTGCAGTACCATCTGCAACACCGCGACGTCGAACGCCGCGTCGGCGACCGGCAAGCGGTACATGTCGGCGAGCCGCACGGAACAGTGCGGCAGTTCGGCGCGCGCGAGCCGGGCGCGGGCGAGCGCCAGCATCGCCTTGCTGGCGTCGATTCCCACGCCCTCGCGCACGCGCGGCCCCAACAACTCCAGCACCCGCCCGGTGCCGGTGCCGATGTCGAGCAGGCGTCCGGCCGGGTCGGGGATCAGCGCGGCCAGCGCCGCTTCGACGGCGCCCGCCGGAAGGTCGAGCGCGCGCATCTCGTCCCAATCGGCACCCTGGCGGCGGAAGCGGTCCGAGGCGATCCGCGCCCGCTCGGCCAGCACGCGCGCCGCCATGCGGCGATCGGACTCCAGGACCGGGTCATCGGCGGGCAGCCGGGCGACCAGCTCCCGTGACAGCGCCCCGGCCTTGCCGGCGGGAACGGCGAACCAGACATTGGCGCCTTCCCTCACCCGTTCGAGCAAGCCGGAGTCGCAAAGCAGCTTCAGATGGCGCGACAGGCGGGGCTGGGATTGGTCGAGGATCTCGGTGAACTCGGTGACGCAGAACGCGCCCCGCCCGGCCAGCGCGAGCAGGCGCAGCCTGGTCGGCTCGGCGGCGGCGCGCAGGGCGAGGAGCAGGCGATCCATGCCTCTTCCCATGACATAAGGATATCCTTATGTCTAGGGGATGATTAGCGCGGAGTCTCGCATTCCCGTCCGCTTGGGTTCGCTCGGCGAGGTGACGCCGGACATGGCGCTGCTGCTGGAGGGGGATTTGGCGTCCCCCACCGGGTTTCCCTCCGCCCGGTTCGAGGTCGGCTCGGCGTTCGGCCATGCCGTCGGTTGTGCCTGCTGCCGCCCGCGCGGTGCCGCGGCCGAGGCGCTGTCGCGCCTCTATTTGGCGCGGGTGCGGGGCACGGCGACCCCGTTCGCGGAGGTGCTGGTCGTGACAGCGTCAGCCGCCGGAAGGCGGGCGGTCGTGGATGCCATCGCCAACGACCCGTTGACCCGGGCGCGGTTCTGTTTGGCGTCGCGGTGACGCTGGACATCAACGCGGCGCCGATGCACTCCTGCGCCCAACAAACGGCGGGTAGGCTGCACGGGTGATCGCTCTGAGGGACAAGGACATGAATTCCGCCGACTTTATATCCAGGCATTTCGAGGCGGTTCACGGCTGGCTCGACGGCCATGCCGTGCACACCACCGGTATGCTTCTGAACGCGCAAGCCAGTTTGGGGGTCACTGGCTGCAACGTCGAGATCGGAGTCTATCGCGGGAAGTATTTCGGAGCCATCGTAGGCATGTCGCCGAACCGCGATGCGTTCGGCCTCGATGTGTGGCTCTACAACCAGAGAAACGAAGCGGAGGCCTTTCTCACCTCGGTCTCAAGTCAGACCAAGATATCGCTATTTCAGGCCAACACCCATGACATCTCCGCCGAGCAATTTTCCGCCATGCTGGAGGGCCAAAGGATTGCCTTCGCTTCCATCGACGGAGCGCATACCAGGATAGGCGTGATGCACGACCTGGAATTGACGGAGTCCGTCTTGAGTCCCGGGGGAATCATTGCCGTGGATGATTTTCTTTCCGCTGGCTGTATTGGAGTGACGGAGGGCACAATCGAAGCCGTCAAGTCCACCGGCCTTGAACCGGTGTGCTTCTCGAAAAATAAGCTGTACCTGACAACACCTTCCTGGGCCGAGCTCTATATACATCATCTCCAGATGTGGCTTCAGCACGGGCAAGGCAAAACGCTCTTCAATCGAGACGGCCGGCCGGCGGATAGCTGCATGTTCGCGGGGCACCCCGTGCTTTCCTTCTAGTCCCCATAGCGCGGGTCGCCTTATGCGATGGTTGGACGAAAATCCAGTTGATCTCTACAAGTATTTCGAGACAATCGGCAATAACTGCGAATTTGGGATAGTCCAGCGAAAGGCCGGCTTTGATCCGCTTGGCCTTTTTCGTAACGTCGGGTTTTTGAATGTCGAACAAATCATTGGTGCGATCGTGGCGAATCTCGATGGCATGTTCGATGATGGGAATTATTCGTACGATTCCCGGCCTGGTTGGTCGGATTATTCACTGGTTTGCCACCGGTTCGGCTTTGTTTTCCATTCAGCGGTGCCGATAAGCATCGAACGTGGGACAGCCGAATGGCATCAGCAGATCCGGAGGAATCTCGGCTCGTTCCGATTTTTAAAGGAGAAGTTCAGGGACGATCTCGTGAGTGGCGAGAAAATCCTGATCTACCGATCAAAGCAGACGGCTTCGATGGCGCTCGTTCGCGAACTCCACGCCGCCATCCGATCCCGTGGCCCGTGTTGGCTCCTCTACATCATGGAAGCACCGGATCGGCCGTTCGGCTGGGTTGATCTGATCGACGATGATCTCTTGGTCGGAGGCATCGCTCAGCTCTCGAACGAAAATCCGCCGCGGATCGACTTCCCGGCATGGGAAGCGATCGCGCGAACGGCGCTGGCGATCAGGTTCGGCGCGGGAGGAATCCCGCCGTCCTGGAGGTCGCCGGGCGCGGACACCCGCGGCACCAACGAACCACCTCCGCCGCGCGCCGGGCTCGACGTCCTGTCGCATCGGCTCATCGGCGAAGCGGCGGTTCAAAAGCCGGTCTTCCACTATCTCGTGGACGGCGCGGAGCCCGGCGACACGTATCTCGCACTGGCGTGGATTTACATCTCCCGAGACTTCAAGGGGCGAGATGTCGGCCTGGCCATTCTGGGGTGCGAGTCATTGCGATTTTGCAAGGTCGATCTCACGCGGCGTGAGCAATGGCAGCAGATATGGGTCATGGCTCGATTCCCCGAAGGGCACCGCAAGTTCGTGCCATGCCTTCTTGTGGACGCCGATG
>JBAWFF010000140.1:0-2318 GCA_049591635.1 Acetobacteraceae bacterium | reverse complement strand
GCGCGGGTTGGCGAAGCCGGTGAGCGGCTGGTCGCCAGCGAGCTGACCGCGTTGGGGTGGCCGGCGCTGCTCAATGTCATCCTGGCCGGCCCGCGCGGGCGAACGGTCGAGTTCGATCACCTGGTGCGCGTGCCGGACCGCACCGTGATGTTGGAGACGAAGACGTACTCCAGCTTTATCGCCGGCGGCCCGGACACGCCGCGCTGGACGCAGCATCG
This sequence comes from Acetobacteraceae bacterium, assembly GCA_049591635.1. Classification (GTDB taxonomy): domain Bacteria; phylum Pseudomonadota; class Alphaproteobacteria; order Acetobacterales; family Acetobacteraceae; genus DATFDN01. The sequence continues at coordinate 2,100 of JBAWFF010000140.1, read as the reverse complement.
CGCCGACGGGGACCTCGTTCCTCGGTCCGGTGATCCAGAACCTGAGCCATGTCCGCGCTTTGGAACGGTTCGTCAGCGACGCCGCGGTGCGAGTTCGCGGGTTTTTGGTGTCGGCTGGCCACGCGCGCTTTGATGAACCGATCGCGCGCATTCCCATACCGCGGCACGCAGTACGCACTGTTCCGCGGGAGCATGCGCGGCTGACGTTGCTTGGCCCGGAGCGGATCGACGCGGCGTGGGGGTTGGAGCGTGGGTTGTCGCCACGCCGCGGTGCGCGCCGTCGCCGACGCGTCTCTGCGTCGGCGGTGTGAGGCGAAGCTGCCGCCGTCGAGTACCCTCTCGTCTCCTGACTCGATCGTGTGCCTTGCCATGGACGGGATCGTTGCGCCGCGACTCGGTGCTGAGTACGATTCCCTGCATGGGTCAAGGGGAGCGCGACGGGAGCTCAAGGTTGCGCGCGGAGTTGCAAGGGCCGGGCGATTGCCGCTCGGGCGGCGGCCGATGCCGCGCCAAGCGCGGCGGCGGCGCTGGCCGCCTATATTCGGGAAGGCTGGACGGCCTGCCGGTCAGCGCTGCGGAGCCGCGCCAACTGCTGCTATTCGCGGCGGACGCTGACCGGAAGCGGGCGATCGTAGGAAGGCATGTGCGGGCGGTTTTCACAGGCGTTGCCGGCTGAGTTGATGCGACGGCTGTTCGGCGCCGCTGACCAGCGGCGGGAGGTCCCTGCCCCATCGTGGAACGTCGCGCCGACGGCGAGCGTAACTGTGGCGGCCTGGGACAGCGGGCCGAAGCGGCGCGTGCTGGCGACGATGACATGGGGCTTGTTGGCGCCTTGGGAGAAGCACTGGGAGACCGCGAGGGTGCGACCGATCAACGCGCGCTGCGAGACGATCGCGACGTCGGGGATGTTTGCGCCGGCGTTCCGGCAGCGCCGCGCGCTGGTTGCGGTGGAAGCGTGGTACGAGTGGGTCAAGCGAGACGGTCAGAAGATTCCACACGCGCTCGCCCGCGCCGACCGGGCACCGACGGCGTTGGGCGGCATCTGGGAGTGCTGGCGTAGTCCGATTGGTGATCGGATGTTGACGCTGGCGATCGTGACGACGCCAGCGGCGGTGGACCTGGCCATGATCCATGATCGGATGCCGTTGGTCCTGGCGGAGCCGGACTGGCCTATCTGGTTGGGCGAAGCGGAGGGCGATGCGGCCGCGCTGATGCGCCCGGCCCCGTCCGGGAGCATCGCGACCTGGCGTGTCGGCCGGGCGGTGGGTAATCCGCGCAACAACGGGGCGGATCTGCTGGCAGCCGCTTGAGGCCGGCGATCATGGGTCCGGATGATCTCCTCGGCTGCTCGCAGGGTCATACTTCATCATGTTGCGACGAGGATGCCGGGGATGGTTGGACGGGCGGTGTTGTTGCTGGTGGTCCTGAGCGGGCTGACGGCAGATCCTGGGTGGGCGCAGAGCGCGCGCCCCGATTCGGTCAGGACGCCGGGTGCGATCAATCCGGGGGTGACACAGGAGAGGATCGGCACGACGATCTGCGTGCGCGGTTGGACGCGCACGGTGCGTCCGCCGGAGCCATACACCTACGCATTGAAGCGGCGACAGATGCGGGCGTGGGGTTACGTCGACCGTCGGCTAAGCCATTATGAGGAGGATCATTTGATTCCGCTCGATCTCGGCGGTTCGCCGGACGATCCGCGCAACTTGTGGCCGGAGCCACGCCAGTCTGCGGACGGCTGGACCGCCGATCGCAAGGATAAGTTGGAAGATGCGCTCAATCAGATGGTGTGCGACGGCCGTCTGTCGCTTGTGGAGGCGCAGCGCGCGATCGCTCGCGACTGGACCGCGGCGTATCGGCGGTACGTGACGGGAGCAGCATGATGGCGCGCGCGCGTATCGGATTTCTCTTCTCCGTGCCGCTAAGCCCGTTCCCCTCGGAACGGGTGAATCACGTTGGGGTCGTTCAGGAACTCTGCCGCCGGCGCCCCGGTCGAGGCTTATAAGCACGCGCCCTTCGGCAATCGTGTTGAAGACCATGCGCGCCGTCACTGGGATCAGTGAAGGTCGTCATCTGGAAGCCAAGCACGTTCCACTCGGC
>JBAWFF010000139.1:0-5093 GCA_049591635.1 Acetobacteraceae bacterium | reverse complement strand
GCTCCGGCGCGCGCGCAGGCGATCGCGGCGATGCCGCCGCCGGCGGCGAAGTCGAGCACGCGGCGACCCGCGACGGTCCCGGGATGGTCGAGGATGTGGCGCGCCAAGGCTTGCCCGCCGGGCCAGGCGAAGGCCCAGAACGGCGGGTCCACGTTGCGGATGGCGAGCCAGGTTTCGGTCGCCTGCCAGATCGGGGTGATCTCGCTTGCAAGGAGCAGCGCGATCTCCGGCACCAGCGGCGCGTGGCCCGGCACCGTGTGCGCGCGGACGAACGCCTCGGCATCGATCACAACCATCCGACGAGGATCGCCGCCGCGACCGCGATTCCCGTCTCGCGGTTCAGCCGGAACAGGCGCAGGCAACCGGCCGGGTCGTGGATGTCGAGCGTCACGACCTGATAAGACAGCAGCACGGCGGGCAGGACCAGCGCTGGCCAGAACCAGACGCCCAGCCCCGCCAGCCAGCCCGCGATCGCGAGTGCGACCAGTGCGCCGGCATAGCAGGCGGCGAGGAAGGGGCGGGTGCGTTCGCCGAACAGCCGCGCCGTCGATTTCACGCCGGCGAGCGCGTCGTCCTCGCGGTCCTGATGGGCGTAGATGGTGTCGAACCCCAAATCCCACAGGATCGCGGCGGCGTAGAGCGCGGCCCAGGCGGGATCGATCCGCCCGGCGGCGGCGGCGTAGCCGAGCGGGGCGCCGAAACCGAAGGTGAGGCCCATCATGAGTTGCGGCCACCAGGTCACGCGCTTGGCCAGCGGATAGAGGGCGACGAGGATCAGCGAGGCGGCGCCGAGCGCGCGGGCGAGCGGGTTCAGTTGCAGCAGGACGATCAGGCCAATCGCCAGCAGCGCGGCGAGGAACGCCAGTGCGTGGCGGGGCCGCAGCGCACCGGAGGCGAGCGGGCGGGCGGCGGTGCGGGCCACGAGACGGTCGATATCGCGGTCCCACAAATCGTTCACCACGCAACCGGCCGAGCGCATCACCACGCTGCCTAGCGCGAACAGAACGATCAGTCGCAGCGCCGCGAGGGGCGCCGGCCGGGCCAGCAGGATGCCCCACAGCCCGGGCAGGAACAGCAGCCACGCCCCGATCGGGCGGTCCATCCGCGCGAGCAGCACGTAGGGGCGCCAGGGGGCGGGCAGGCGGGCGACCCAGCCCTCGGCTTCGATGTCGGTGTGGGCGAGCATGGAGGTAGTGTGCGCGGGGTGGGGGTGGGGTCAATGCGCGAGAAGAGTCCCCCCTGTCTCCGAAGAGTCCCCTCTCCCTCCGGGAGAGGGTTAGGGTGAGGGGCCGCCTGCGACTCCCGGGGGTGACACCGTGCCCCTCACCCGCCGCGCAAGTGCGCGGCGACCTCTCCCGGAGGGAGAGGTGGTTCGCGAGTCAGCCGAGAAGTTCCGCCTGCTTTTGGTTGCGTCGTCTCGCGGCTTTTTTGCGCGGCACGGGCGAGCCTGTCGCCGCGAGCGTCGTCTTCAGGTCGTCCACTGAGATGGTCCGTCCAGCGCAGATGCGCTCCAGCAAGTCCGCCTGTTTCGGCTCCAACGCCACGAGCCGCCCGAGGACGTGCAGCACGTTCAGCAGTTCCGTCGTGTACTCGGCGAGCCAGCCCGCCGGCTGGATGTCGCCCAGCGGTGATGGTGGCCGCCGATCGCCGATGATCGGGCGGCTGCGGTCGCGGCCTCGGTAGCTGAACCACTGCGTCAGCACGTGCTTGCCCGAGACCTCGTAGGCCCAGACCTCGGGGGAGACGTTGTCGATGTAACCAGTGCCGACGTTCAGGCGGCGCGCGGTCGGGTTGTAGGAGATTTGCTCCGGCATGGCGTCGGCGCCCGAGGGGATCGCGCCGCCTGCGGGGTTGTTCGGCCGCGCGGCTTCGGGGAGGCGCGGCGGACCGGCCGGGCGTCCTTCGCCGGCGGCGGCGAACCGTTCGCCGAACGTGTGCAGCCAGATTACCTCGCGGCCCAGTTTGGCCGCCTCGGCGAACAGGACCGCGTCGGCCGTCACCGGGATACGCAGGCCGGGCTGTATAAGATCGGCGGCAAAGCGCGCAATATAGCCAGGGTGAGCCGCGATTGCGGCGATGTAGGCCATCACGTCCTCGGCCGAGACAGTCGTCCCGTAGGTCTTGTTCAGCTTGAGCAAAAGCGCGGGCTGGACGTTCGGCCCTGTGTCCGCGGCGTCAGGCCAGAGCGGAAAGGCACGGCCGCCAAATGAGCCTTTGTAGTGATGAAGGTCGGGAATTAGGGCGGTGAAGGTAACTGCCGGGCCATTCGTCGGCGAGTGCCTCATGAGCGCCGTCAGATACACCTGCCGCGCAGAGTGCGCGTCCCATAGCGTCGGGTTCGGTTGGTTCAGCAGACGGGCGTCCGGAATAATCCATTGCCGGTCGAAGGAGCGGAAACCATAGCGCGCCGGCGCCACGACCTTGCTCTTGTCCTTGGCTGCCGACGCGGTGCGGTGCTCGTGTCCACGCAAGCCTTCGGTCACTGTTTTGTCGGAATATTTGTCTCCCAGTTGCCCGTTGCGTCGGTGCGGATGAAACAGCATTTCCTTGCGACCCTTGTCGGTCTCCCCGACCAGCTTGTCCCACCGCCGCTCCAGCGATTGCCGATCCGGCGCGATGACCCAGGTTCGGCCCGGCATGACGCCGGAACCGTTGTAGAGGAACAGATCGTCCAACGCCGGATATGTCGCCCAGCCGCCCGTCGCCGCCGGCAGGAACGGTGCGCGCCAATCGTTCGCGCAATCGGCCCATCCGTCGTCGTCGAGGCGGAGCGCCGCAAGCGCCATGAATTTTTCCTCGCGCCTTCCCGTCGGCAGAGCGCGGAACCGCACCCGAGCGGGCTTGCTCGCATCGGGCTTCCCCGTCCGCGCCGCCAGCACGATGCACACCGGCTGCTGCACGCCCTGGAACACGCGCGAACTGATCGCCGGCTGGTGGCCCTCGGGCGAGCAGTCCACCACCCAGATCTCATCGACACCGCGGCGCAGATCGTCGCGCATCGCCTGAAAACCCGGCCCGTTCAGGAAACCCGCCACCGTGATGAAGCACACGATCCCCTTGCGGTCGGGCGCGGTTTGCGGCGCCGCGTCGCTGTCGCCGAACACCTTCCACGTCGCCCAGCGCCAGAAATAGATGTAGAGGTTGCGAAGGTGCTTCGCGTGCGCGCCAACGCCCCACACGGAAGGCGGCATCCAGCGCGTCAACGGGGCGGTCGTGCCGGCGCTGCCGCCCTCGACCCAGCCGCCGCGGCCTTTCGCCTTCTCCTTGTACGGCGGATTGCCGATGACGACGGTGATCGGCTCCGCCCGCTTCACCGCGTTCGCCTGCTTCCGCGAGTCGGCGAGCGCCTTCAGTATGTGGGGGATGTATTCGTGATCCTCGTCGGGATTGCCGAGCGTGTCGGTGACATAGAGCCGGGGATGCACGTCGCTTGGCGCCGTCTTCATGTTGAGGAGGTCCGCGACCTCGGCGAGCAGCCGAAGCTGCGCGACGGCGAAGGGGCCGAACTGCAACTCGAAGCCGATGATCCGCTTCAGCGCATCCTTGATCACGCCGGGCACCGCGCCGGCACCCTGATCCGCCGCCGTCGTTCGCGCGATCCGGCGCAGCACGCCCAGCAGATAGGTGCCGGTTCCCATCGCCGGGTCCGCCAGCGTGACGTCGGCCGAGGCGAGGCCCTGCGTCACGCCGAAGCGGCTCGGGTCGCGCAGGGCTTCGTCCACCAGGCGCACCATCGCCGTCACGACCTCGGGCGGCGTGTAGTAGGAACCCGTCTGCTTGCGAAGGTCGTTGTCGTAGACGCTCAGGAATATCTCGTAGAAGTAGAGCCACGCCTCCGGGTCGCCCTTGCCGATCACGGCCCAGTCCACCGCGTCCATGACCCGCGTCAGCGTGCCGAGGGACGTCGTCAGCGCCGCCTGCGTGTCCACATCGTCGGTCAGCACGCGGAATGCGCCGCCCATCACCGTGTTGGTCTTGGCGAGCGCCTTCGCCACCGGATCGAGGCCGGCAGCGAGGGAAATGCCTTTCGCCCGCGCCATCAGCAACCCGAAGGTCACGGCTTGCGCGTAGCCGTCGGCGAACTCGGAATCGGTGGCGTCGGGGAACAGCAGCTTGCGCCAATCCGTCGCCAAACCCGTCAGTGCCACGGTGCCGAGCGCAAGCTGCTCGGTTACCTCGTCGCGCAGCAGGCGGCAGAGATTGGCGCTCACCTTGGCCAGCGCGGGCGCGCTGGTCGGCGGTATCGGGTCCCACCGCAGGAAATCGGCGAACAGCCCCTTCAGAGCGGGGGATGCCGCCAGTTTCGCGCCGGATGTCTCGACATCGCCGACCAGCCGGACGATTTCCCCGTGGAGCTTGCCATCCCGCCACAAGGAGAAGGCGTTGCCATCGGTGTAAACGAGGTTCGGCAGGGACTTCAGCTTGTCCCATTGCGTCCGATCGTGTTCGTCCTTGAACCGGCGCGGATCGGCGCCCTTGCCCGGGGCCTTCACCTCGATGAAGCCGACGAGGGCGTTCCTCACCTTCACCGCGTAATCGGGACGGGTCTTGAGCGCCGAAAGCGTCGACTCGCCGACCGCCACGACATCGCCCGATCTGAAAAGGGAAATCGTCGCGATGTCCGCGATGAGGGCTTCGAGGGGCGCCCGGAGTTGATCTTCCGGCGCGCCCGCTGCTCCCTTGCCGGAGAGCTTCGATTTCAGAGCAACGCCGAAGCGGGAAACCGCGTCGGCGAGGGGATCAGTCGGCTTCAAGCGCGATCTCGCTCCGAGGGACTCGTCAGACCGGACACGTTATAAACTTGGCTGGCTCGGCGCCAGCCTGGCCCCGGTTGACCGCAGGGCTATCGCATTTAACGTTCAGGCAGGTCTTTCCCGCGCCGTGCGGACCCAATGAAACACCGTCATGCCCGGCGAAGGCCGGGTATCCACGTCTATTGCGCGGACCAGGCAAGACGTGGATGGCCGGAACAAGTCCGGCCATGACGATGGGGGTGGTCCAATGCGATCGCGCTAGGGAGGGCGCCGAGATGGTTTCAAGACCCGCGCGAAGTGGCCACATAATGCTGCGCCTGCGAACGCGATGTGGCCACA
>JBAWFF010000138.1:0-3379 GCA_049591635.1 Acetobacteraceae bacterium | reverse complement strand
CGGATGTTCGACGAGGAGACGATCTATCGCGCCGCCGCCGCTTTCGAGTCGGGAGTGGACTGGACGACGCTCAAGCAGTGAGGGGCTCCCGTTTAGTCCCCCCTCCCCTTGCGGGAGGGGGTAGGGGGAGGGGTCATCGCCCCGCGATGTCGTGCGCGGCCGCCCTCGCCCGGACGGCGCCGTCGCGAGCCATGTCGGCGCAGAGCCCGGTATACGCCGTGGGATCGAGCAGCGCATTGATCGCCGAGGGCTCGAGATGATTGGTGACACGCTCGTCCTCGGCCAGTAGCGCGGCGAAGGGGCGGCCTTTGACGAACGCCGCCTGCGCGGCCTCATAGACGACGTCATGGGCATGTTGGCGGCCGATCGTCGCGCCGAGGTTGAGCATCACCGCCTCGGCCATGATCAGGCCGCCGCCGAGATCGAGATTGGCTCGCATCCGCCTCGGGTCGAGCCGCAGGCCGCGCATGATCTCTCCCAGCCGGCTGAGCACGTCACCCATCGCGATGCAGGCGCGCGCCTCGGCGGCGTCCATCATCAGGGTCGTGGTCCGATCGGCCTCGTGCTCAGTCTGCATCGCCTCCAATGCCAGCGGCACGATGCCGCGGATTTCCGCGGCGGCGGCGATGATGTCCTGGCAGAGCTTGGGGTTGCGCTTCTGCGGCATCGTGGAGCTGCCGACGGTGCCGGGCGGCACCGGTTCCTCCACCTCGCCGAACTCGGTCTTCATCAGCGTGTAGATCTCGCGCCCGATCTTGCCGCAGGTCGCCCCGAGCAGGCCGAGGATGCAGATGTTCTCGGCGAGATGATCGCCGATGGCGCGCGAGGGGACCGTCATCGATCCCATGCCGAGATGCTTGCCGATGCCCGCTTGCACCGCCGGGCCGAGCTTGCCGAGCGAGGCATAGGTGCCGGCGCCGCCGCCGAGCATGGCGACGAACAGCCGCGGCGCCGCCTGGCGCAGCCGCTCCACATGGCGGAGCAACTCGTCGATCCACACCGCGACCTTGTAGCCGAACGTCGCGGGTACCGCGTGCTGGCCGTGGGTCCGCCCGGCGATCGGCATCTCCGCCCCGCGTTCGGCGAGATCGGCCATCGCGGCGAGCGCTTCACCGATGAGGCGCAGGAAGATGCGATGCGCCGCGCGCAGCACCAGCAGGTCCCCGGTCTGGGTGATGTTCTGCGTGGTCGCGCCCCAGTGGACCCAGCCGCCGTGCGGCTCGCCCACGATCCGGCCGAGTTCCCAGACCAAGGGGACGATCGTGTGGCCGGTTCGCAGGAAGCCTTCGTCGATGCGCGCGCGATCCATCAGCTCGAGCCTCGCCGCGCCGGCGATCGTCGTGGCGGCCTCAGGCGGAATGATGCCGAGTTCCGCCTGCGCCTTCGCGAGCGCCGCCTCAACGTCGAGCCATGCCTGCCAACGGTTCTCGAGCTGGTAAAGCGCGCGGATGCCGGGGTCGGACACACGGCCGGCGGTGGCCCTCTCGTCGCTCATGGGTGGTGTCTCCTCCAGGTCATGCGCGACTCAGCGGATGACCTCCGCCGCGATCAGCGCGTCGATCTCGTCACGGCCCATTCCGAGCAGTTCGCCGAACACGTAGTCATTGTCCTGCCCGAGCGCCGGGGCGGGCGCCATCGTCCCGCGCCCTCCATCCGCATCCCGCCACGGCAGCGCGATGCTCCGCTGCCCGTCCGGGAGTTCGGGAAATACGCCCCGTTCCACCAACTGCGGGTCTTCGATCACATCGGTGAAGCGCCGGGTCCGCGCCGCTGGGACGCCGTGCGCCAACAATGCGGCCTCAGCCGCCGCCGCGTCACGGTCGCGAAGCCATGACGCGAGCAGCGCGTCGAGCTCTCGCTTCCGGTCAAGCCGCCCGCGCTGCTGCTTGTATCGCCCCTCCACCAGCAGGTCGGAACGCGCGATCGTCGCGCACAATCCCTCCCACTCGCGATCGGAGCGGACCGAGACCGCGATCCACGCATCATCACCGGCACAGCGGAAACAACCGCCGGGCGCGGCGTCACCCTCATCGTTGCCGGCCGGCGCCTTGGCGTCCGCATCCAGCGCGTGACGCAGCAACGCCTCCGGTAGCAGCGCGACGGTGCTCTCCAGCATCGACAGGTCAATGTGCCCGCCCTCGCCGGTGCGCCGCCAATGGTGCACGGCGGCCAGGACCGCCAACGTCTCCCACAGCGCGGTGACCTGGTCGGTCCACACCGGAAGGATGCCCATCGCTTCCAGCTTCAGGTTGGGCTCCCCGATCATGCCGGCCCGGCCGCTATAGGCTTGCAGGAGCGTTCCGTACGCGAGCGCATCCTTCTGCGGCCCGGTGCGCCCGACACCCGACGCCGACACGAAGATCAGGTCCGGCCGCACCGCGCGCAGATCGTCGTAGGCCAGCCCATGCTTCTTCAGCACGCGGGCGGAGAAGTTCTCGACGACGAGGTTGCTGATCGCCACCAGCCGGCGCAGCAGCGCCTGGCCTTCCGGACGGGTCATGTCGATCGAGCAGCTTCGCTTGTTGTTGTTGAGGATCGGGAACGCGCCGCCGCGATTTGTGTGCTCGGGGCGAAGCGAGGATTCGATCTTGATGACCTCGGCACCCATCGCGCCGAGCATCTTGGTGGTCATCGGACCGGCGATGATCCAGCTGAAATCGACGACGCGGATGCCGTCCAGCGCGGCGGTCACGACGTTCCCCCGAGAGCGGGGCCGCGCAGGATCCGTTCTCTCGCGAGCGCCTCCCCGCCGCTCGTCGTCATGCGGAAGGGCAGGCCCGGCATCCGGACATCACCGCTCGCCGTGCGCAGACGGTCGAAGAATCCGCGATGGAGAAGCTGTGCGTTTTCCAGCAACTCGCCCGGAGTGCTGACCGGGAAGCAGGCGACGCCGACTTCCTGCGCGCGCCGCGCGACCTCGGCGGGAGGATATTGCCGCGACCATGCCGCCATCTTCTCTTGCAGGGGGAAAAAGTTGGCTCGACGCAGCACCCGCGTCCCGCAAAGCGCGAGATCGGCGGACCACGACGGAGAGCCGAGAAGCGCGACCCATTTGTCCCACTGATGCTGCTCGCGCGGCGAGGCCATCACCCACCCCGTGGCGCAGGGGAGGATCCAGGTGAGGCCGCCCGCCGCCTCGGTCCCGTCGCGACGAACCCGCAACCTTCCGAACGCACGCTCCCCCGCCGACCAGTCCGCGAGGTCGGCGAAAGCGAGCTGCGCATAAACGTCGTAGCTAGCGAGATCGATGCACGGCGCCGCGCCGCCGGCTTGCACCACGAGCAGGCCCCAGATCGCCGCCATCGCCGCCGCCAGGCCGACCGCCAATGGCGCCTCATGGTCGGCGCCGCCGCGCGGGGCCAGCGCCTCCGGCTCGTCC
>JBAWFF010000137.1:0-10159 GCA_049591635.1 Acetobacteraceae bacterium | reverse complement strand
CGATCCACTGGACCTCCACCCGCTCCTGCCCGCCGCCGATCGGCACCACGCGCACCCGGCCTTGCACCACGAAATCGGCGCCCTTGGGGCTCTCCTGCACGGCCTCGCCCAGGGCGCTCAGCCGCATCCGCATCAGTCGGCTCAGCGCGAAATCGCCGTCGCCCGGGGCGCCCGTCACGTCGGGCACCGCCACGCGGGCCGAGCGGTTCAGCAGGCTGTTGGGGTCGGCCTGCTGAAGGGTGGTGTTGAGGCGCGCGAGCATGGACGTCAGCCGGGGAGCGGCGTCGCCCGCTACCTGCTCAAGCGTCGTCGGTGCTCCAGTGGCCCACGCGGCGGCCGGCACGGGCGATCCTTGCAGGCTGCCCGCGTCGCGCCCTTGCGGGGTTCGCACCGTGTAGACGGGGACGATCTCGGCGCCCTGGTTGCGTGCCGTCACCAAGAGTGTCCAGTCGTAGCGCGTCCCCGGCTCGGCGTAGGCCGGTACCTCTCGGAGTTGGAGGTCACGGGCGAGCAGCGCCGCGAGCGCCTTGCCGCCCTCATCGGACAGCAGGGCGGTCCCCGGAGGCGGCACGACCAGGCGCGGGGGCACCGGCGGCTGGGCGGCCAAGCGACGCGCGGTCGCGCCAGGGTTGCCCAGAAACGGCTGCGGCAGGTCGCCGCATGAAGCGAGCAGCGGAAGTGCGGCGACGAACACCAGCAGAGCGAAGCGCATCAGCCGGGCAGCGCGATGATGGAGATTTGGTGCCCGATCGGCCCGCCGCCCGCGAGGGTGCGCCGCCGATGGCTGAAGAAGCGTGCGTCATCGGCGACGGTGTCGGCGCTGATCACCTCGACCCGCCCGATGCCGGCGGACGCGAGGCGGGCGGCGCAGTAGCCCGCGAGGTCGAACTGCCAGCGCTGAGCTTGCCGGCCAGTGCTGAAGAACCGCGCATCCGCCGCATCGCGAGCGAGAAGCGAGTCCCGCAGATCGGGGCCGACCTCATAGGAGGCCTGCGCGATGCAGGGTCCGATGACCCCGACGATGCGCGATCCCGAGGCGCCCAGCGTCACCATCGTCGCGATCGTCGCTTCCAGCACGCCGGAGACCGCCCCGCGCCATCCGGCGTGCGCTGCCCCGATCACCCTGGCGCAGGGATCGGCGAACAGGACCGGAGCGCAGTCGGCGGTGACGATGCCAAGTGCGATGCCCGGCCGATCCGTCGCCATCGCATCCCCGCGCGGCCCCTCCCCCGGCTTCCAGGCCGATTCCACCCGGATCGCCTCGGCGCCGTGGACCTGCGTCAGCCCGACCAGCCGGTCCGGCGCCGCGCCGACCGCACGGGCCGCGCGCGCCCGATTCTCCAGCACCGCCGCGCGCGAATCCTGGCCCGAGAGGCTGCAATTGAGCGAGGCGAACGGTCCGCCGGAGACGCCCCCCTGGCGGGTGAAGAAGCCGTGGGCGGCGGGGAGAAAAGGGGAACGAACGGGGCGGGGGACGGCCAGGCCGTCCGTGGAGATCACCGTCATCGCGACTTCCGAAGCTATCCTGGCGCTATACGCCCGCAATCGCCCGCGGGCGAGTGGGATTGACTGGGAATAAGATACGGAGGTGTTATCATCGTCGGATGTCCGCCGCTATCGAACCCCTTGATGCCGTCGAGCCGTCGCCGTCTCGGTCGAGCTTGCGCGGCCTCGATGGGACCAACCTCTTCCTCGCCGGCTTGTTGAGCGGCTTTGGGCCCTACGTGGCCGTCTATCTGGCCGATGAGAAATGGACCCAGTCGAATATCGGCTTCGTCCTGACAATCGGCGGCATCGCCGGCTTGCTTAGTCAGCTGCCGGGCGGAGAATTGCTTGACGTTATTCGCGCCAAGCGGGCGCTGCTGGCGATAGGCGCCGCCGTAACAGCCGTCAGCGCGCTCATCATCGGATATCATCCGCACTTCACGCTGGTCGCCGCGGGGCTGGTGTTGCAAGGCATTTGCGGCGGCTTCCTCGGCGCCGCGGTCGCCGCGATCAGCCTCGGATTGGTCGGCCAAAATGCGTTGGCCGACCGATTGGGACGCAATCAGCGCTTCGCCTCGACCGGAGGCCTGCTCGCGGCCGGCATCATGGGTTTTACCGGATACGTCTTGTCCTACCGCGCGATATTCCTGGTAGCGGCGGCCTTGGTGGTGCCGCTGTTCATGGCGCTGATCCGAATTGGTCCCGGGGACGTCCATTTCGGCCGCTCGGTCGGGGCACCCGATCACCACGACCTCTCCAGGCCGCCGCCGCGGTCCCTGCGCGCGAGCCTCTGCCGGAACCCGGGACTGCTTATCTTCGCCGCCTGCCTCTTCCTGTTCCAGTTCGCCAACGCCTCCATGCTGCCGCTGGCCGGGGAGGCCCTGGCGTACAAGGGAGGGCACCGGTCCTCGCTTGTGATCTCGGCATTGATCATCATGCCGCAAGTGATCGTCGCCGTGATGGCACCCTGGGCGGGGCGGCACGCCCGGACCTGGGGGCGGCGGCCACTGCTCCTCGTCGGGTTCGCCGCCTTGCCGATTCGGGCGCTGCTGTTCGCCCTGTTCGCCCATCCGTTCCTGCTCATCGGCTTTCAGGTGCTCGACGGCGTCAGCGGAACGATGCTCGGGGTGCTGACGGCCTTGGTCGTGTCCGATCTCACCACCGGCACCGGCCGGTTCAACCTCTCGCAGGGGATCGTCGGGATGGCGTCCGGGATCGGCGCCTCGTTGAGCACTGCCGCGTCGGGCCTGCTCGCCGAGAATTTCGGCCTCCCCGTCGGATTCCTCGGGATCGCGGTGGTGTCCCTGCTGGGGACGCTGATCTTTTGGCTTTTCATGCCGGAAACGAAGCCATCGGCTCCTCAAACCCCGCCGGCACCGGGCATCCCGGCGAACTCAGTGCCAGCGCCTTGAACAACCGGCCCATCTGATCCGGCTCGACCAGACGCCTCGCCGCCTCGATCAAGGCCAGGGCCCGCGCTGGAGGCTGGGTTCGGGCCAGGCGGTCCGTGCGTTGCAGCAGTCCGAGCCGCGTGAGGAACACGCCTTGCGGGATGGGGCCGTGCGCCGCGCCGCCGACCGCCCGCGCCGCCCGGATCAGGCTGGCGAAATCGACATGGGCGGTCAGGTCCGCGCTGCCCGGCTCGGAGAAGGGGTCGGCCGGGCGTCCGGACCGGATGGCCTGGAGGCTGTCGCCCGGCGTGCTCTCGGTCGGCCCATAGTCGAGGAACAGCGCCGCGCCGGGCCGGGCGGCGAACCGCCGGCCGAGGGTCCCCGCCAGTTCCACTGCCGCCTCGCGGACCTCGACCACCTCGCCATCGTCCGCTTCGCGCCGAGGTGCCGGCGCGGGTTTTTCCACAATCGCTCCGTCCCGCACGAACCGCTCGACCCATGCTCCGCCGCGGCGCGCGAACTGGCGGATCGGGAGCGCGTCGAGGAACTCGTTGGCGAGCAGGATCAGCGGTTGGTCGGGCAGGGTGGTGATGGTTTCGTGCCAGACTGGCTGCCCCCTCCCCCTAACCCCCTCCCGCAAGGGGAGGGGGGACCGCTCGGGGGAGGGGGCAGGGGGAGGGGTTAGCGCAGCCGTCTGCATCGCCCGCAGTCGGGGCGAGGTCTCGATCAGATGCACTGAGAGCGCCGCCCGGAACGCCGGCGCGCCGGCCACGATCGCGCGCAGGGCGTCGCGCATCAACGTGCCACGTCCGGGGCCCGCCTCGGCGAGGATTACCGGGGACGGCCGGCCTAGCTGCTCCCACGTCACCGCCGCCCAGAGGCCGAGGATTTCGCCGAACGCCTGGCAGATCTCGGGCGCGGTGGTGAAGTCCGCGAATGGGTCGCGGCTCGCGTAGTACGCCGCGTTCGCCCGCGCCATGAAGTGATCGAGGCGTTCGTCTACCCCGGCGGCGACCATGCCCGCCGCGCGCGCAAGCTGTACGCGATCAGCGCAATGCCGATCAGCAGCATGGGGAACGACAATATCTGCCCCATCGTCAGCACGCCGGCGATGTAGCCGAGAAAGGCATCCGGCTGGCGGAAGCATTCGGCGACGATCCTGCATACCGCATACCCCGCGAGGAACACCCCGGTCAGCATCCCGAACCGCGCCCGCACCCGCTCGCTTCGCGCCATCCACAATAGAAGCGCCAGCAGCAGCACGCCCTCGAGGAACGCCTCGTACAGCTCGCTTGGGAAACGCGGCACGTAGGGTGGCCCGGCCTGCGGGTAGATCAGCGCCCCGGGCCACCACTCCGGCGCCTGGCGCCCCCACAGTTCGCCGTTGATGAAGTTCGCGACCCGCCCCAGGCCGAGACCGATCGGCACGCAGGCGGCGATCCGATCGGCGAAGCCCAATGTGGGGATGCGTTGGCGCCGGCAGTACCAGAGGATCGCCGCGGTCACGCCGAGGGCGCCCCCGTGGAAGCTCATGCCGCCGTGCCAGACCTCGAAAATCGAAGCCGGGTGCGAGAAATAGAACGCCGGCTGATAGAACAGCACGTAGCCGATCCGGCCGCCGAGTATCACCCCCAGAGTCGCCCAGGTCAGGAAATCGTCGGTCTGCTCCACCGTCGCCACGCGCGGCGCGCGCGCGCAGAGCCGGCGGCACAATCGCCAGCCGAGCAGCAGCGCGACGATGTAGGCGAGTGCGTACCAGCGGATCGCGAACGGGCCGAGTTGCAGGGCGATCGGGTCGAACTGGGGAAAGACGAGAGGGGTGGTCATGCACTCACACGTAGGGGTCCGGCTGGCTCAGATGGTCTTGCACGTAGCGGCGTATGCCGTCCTCCAGCGGGGTGAACTGGCCGGGAAAGCCGGCGGCGCGCAGCCGCGCCGTGCTTGCCTCGGTGAACGACTGGTACTGCCCGCGCAGCCGCTCCGGCATCTCGACGAATTCCACCGCGCGGGGCCGCCCGGCGGCATCGCACACCGCGTGCGCGAGGTCGAGATAGGTCCGTGCACGTCCCGTCCCCACGTTGAACAGCCCGCTCACCCCCGGGTTGTCGAGCAGCCAGAGGACTATGCCCACGACGTCGCCTACCCAGATGAAATCGCGTGCCTGGGCGCCGTCAGCCAATCCCGCCTGATCGGACCGATAAAGTCGCGGCGGCTTCCCGGCGGCGACTTCGTCGTGTTTGACCTTCACGACCGAGATCATCGACCCTTTGTGGTACTCGTTCGGCCCATAGACGTTGAAGAACTTGAGTCCCGCCCATTGCGGCGGTCGCGACTCTCCAGCCGCGACCATCCGCGCGACGCGCTGGTCGAAAGCGTGTTTGGTCCAGCCGTAGAGGTTGAGCGGCCGCAGCCGGGCCAGCGCCGCCAAGGAGCCGTGGTCATCGAACCCAGCCGAGCCGTCCCCATACGTGGCGGCCGAGGATGCGTAGAGGAACCGCGCCCCGCGCGCGGCGCACCAGCGCCAGAGGCGCAGCCCCAGCTCCACGTTGGTCGCCCAGGCCAGATCGCCGTCCGTCGCCGTGGTGTCGCTGATCGCCCCTAGATGGACCATCGCCTCGATCGGCGGGTGCGTATCCAGAAAATCGTCCAGGGCCTCGGGCGCGATCAGTCGCGCCGGCGGGTGGCGGGCGAGGTTGCGCCACTTGCCCCGATCGCCCAGCCAGTCCACCACCACCGTCTCGGTATCGCGTCCGACAAGGGCGGCATGCAGGTTCGAGCCGATGAAACCGGCCCCGCCGGTGACCATGATCATGCGGCGCCTTATAGGGGACACGAGATGGCGGAGCGACCCAAGTTCTTTGACGACATCGCCGGCGTGGCCGGCGGCGCGATCTCGGCGCTCGCCGGCTTGCGCGAGGAAGTCGAGGCGATGATCCGCGCCCGCCTCGATGATGCGATCCGCCGCTTCGACCTCGTCCGCCGCGAGGACCTCGACGCCATGAGCGAGATGGCGGCCAACGCGCGCACCGGGCAGGAACAGGCGGAGGCGAAGCTTACCGACGCACTGGGTCGCCTGACCGGCCTCGAAAGCCGCGTGGCCGCGCTGGAGGCCGCCGGTCGGCACCCTGATCCGGCAACCACCCCCTGAGAGGGCGCGTTTTCCTCTGTCGAGCGGAACGCGAATCGCCCCGGCGCTTGCGGCGAGGCGGGGCCACTCGGTAGGGTAGTCCTCGTGGCTCCTAGGGCGAGTATTCCGTGTTCGCTCATGGCCTTCCTCTGGACGGGAGACCCCGCATGACCGCCACATCCATGGCGACCCCGGACGAGACGGCGGCCAACCCGCTCGACATGGTCGAGCAGATCATCGTGGCCAACGACTGGGCCTTCGATCGGCGCAGCGACAGCGAGATGGCCGCCGAGGCGCCCGGGCGCTGGTGCGACTACGGCCTCTACTTCAGCTGGTCCCACGAGATCAGCGCCATGCACTTCACCTGCTCCTTCGACATGAAGGTGCCGGCGAAGCGCCGCGCCGCGCTCTACGAGCTGCTGGCGCTTGCCAACGACCGCCTGTGGATCGGCCATTTCGCGATCGATCAGGACGACGGGATGCCGGTTTTCCGCCATGCCGTGCTGTTGCGCGGTGCCCCCGGCGCCTCGGCCGAAAGCCTCGAGGACATGGTGGATATCGCGATCACCGAGTGCGAGCGGTTCTTCCCCGCGTTCCAGTTCGTCCTGTGGGGCGGCAAGGCGCCGAAGGAGGCGCTGGAGGCCGCCATGCTGGAGTGCGTGGGCGAGGCATGAGCGAACGCATCCCGCCCATCCTGCTGGTCGGCCTCGGCCGGATGGGTGGGGCCATGTTGTCGGGATGGCGCGAGCAGGGCTTCGCCCCCTCGGTCGCCGTCGATCCCGTGGCGGGGTCCGCCTATCGGGGGGCCGATCTGGCGGTGGTGTCGGATTCCGCCGCCATTCCGGCTGGCTTCGCGCCGGCGGCCGTGGTCTTCGCGGTCAAGCCGCAGACCGCCGCCGAGGCGCTCCCGGCCTATCGTCGCTTCGCTGGGCAGGCGGTGTTCCTGTCGATCATGGCCGGGCGCACCCTGGGCGGCATCCGCGCGCTGCTGGGGGACGCGCAGGTGGTGCGGGCGATGCCCAACACCCCGGCGGCCGTCCGCCAGGGCGTGACCGTCGCCTGCCCCGGTCCAGGCGTGACCGCCGCGCAACGCGCCCTTTGCGACCGCCTTCTCCAGGCGATCGGCGTGGTCGCCTGGGTCGATGACGAGGGCCTTCTCGACCCGGTCACCGCCGTCTCCGGCAGCGGGCCGGCCTACGTCTTTCTGCTCGCCGAGTTGCTGGAAGAAGCGGCGCGCGCCCACGGCATCCCCCCGGACCTCGCCCGCCTGCTTGCCCGGCAGACGGTGTCAGGTTCCGGTGCCCTGCTCGCGGCGAGCCCAGAGGACAGCGCCGCGCTTCGCCGCGCGGTTACCAGCCCCGCCGGGACGACGGAGCGGGCGCTCGGCGTCCTGATGGCCCCGGACGCCTGGCCTCTCGCCATAGACCGCGCCATCGCCGCCGCCACGGCGCGGTCGCGCGAATTGGCGGGCTGAAGGGCTGTGCAGATCGGCTTCAATCTGCCGAACAGCGGCGCCTTCACCGATCCGGCAACGATGGCGCGGATCGCGCGCGAAGGCGAGGCGCTCGGCTACGACTATCTGACCTTGACCGATCATGTCGTGCTGCCCGACACGTCCGCGCCCGGCTATCCTTACTCCGAAAGCGGGGAGTTCCTGTCCGGCGCCCCCACGATCCGCCACGAATTGCTGACCGCGATCGCCTGGATCGCGGCGAAGACCGAGCGCATTCGGCTGGTCACCGCTGTCCTTGTGGTGCCGTATCGCCCGGCCGTGCTGGCCGCCAAGATGCTGACGAGCATCGACGTCCTCTCCAACGGACGCTTGGTGGTCGGCGTCGGCGCCGGCTGGCTGGAAGCGGAGTTCGACGCGGTCGCGACCACCCCCTTCGCGCGGCGCGGCGCCGTGACCGACGAATACCTCCGCGCCTTTCGCGTGTTGTGGACCGAGCGCCGCCCGCAGTTTGAGGGCAAATACGCGGCCTTCAGCAACATCGTGCTTGAGCCGAAGCCCGTCCAATCGCCGCATCCCCCGATCTGGGTCGGCGGCGAGAGCCCGCCGGCGCTGCGCCGCGCGGCACAGTTGGGCGACGCTTGGTACCCGATCGGCACCAGCCGCGCTCACCCGCTCGATTCCCTGCCTCGCCTCGCCGCGGGCATTTCGCGCCTCCGCCAGCTCGCCGCCGATGCCGGACGCGATCCCATGAAAATGGGTGTGGTCTATCGTGTGAAGCGGCTTGGCGCGTCGGTCCCGGCGCGGGCCGGCGACGGCGAGCGCCGGCTTTTCTCAGGCACCGACGCGGCCATCTTGGGCGACCTACGCGCGCTGGAGGCCGCGGGTGTCACCGGCCTCGACGTCGATATCGAACGCGCCGACACCGACGCCTCGATCGCGGAGTTGCGCCGGCTGAGGGAGCTCCTGGCCGGCGCCTGACGACAGGGTCGCGTGCCATCTATCTGATTTTATGCGATAATTCGTCCCGCCAACGAATGCTAGACGCGGGCTCGACCGCCCGTTTGGTCGCCGGGTCCAGTATCTCCACCTCGCAGTCAGGGCGATCGCGCACGATCCCCCGCGCCTGGGTTTGCGCCTCCTCCAAGGTCGCGCAGGTGGCGACGTGGCTCTTGTCGATGTGCAACTCATAGGACATTGCGGCCTCCCCAAGCGGTTCCAGCCTGAACAGCCGGGGCGGCTACGCAGTTCCCGCCAGCCGCACCAATTCGCGCCGGATGTCGGCGGCCGAGCTGGCCGGCGTCGACCATGCCACGCGAACGACACGATCCCCCGATGCGAGATCGCAGCCGTCCACGTCTACGGTTGCCATTCGCCATTCCCCTGCCTCACCGACGATACGCGCGAGCGCCGCCGGGTGATCGTGGTTGCAGTGGGCGATGATGGAAGCCTCCGACTCCGCCACTGCGGCGATCCTCGCCGGATCGGGAGCGAGGTCGGCCTCCCGCAAATGACTTGCCCGGGCGAATCCCTCGACCAGCCGCCCGCCCGTGGGACGTATCCGCCACAGCCGGAAATCCCCGAAATCCGCATAGAGCGCCGCATAGGGGTGGATCGCGAGATAACGTGCCTTGAGCGCGGGGTCGGCGTCGGGTACCGCCGTCCCCGTTACCGTCAGCCGCGGTGCGGTCTGCGGATTGACCTCGACCGCGCGGCCCGTCACCAGCAGCGCGCAGTGGGGATCGTCCCGCAAATGGCGTGTGTGCTCGGCCAGATCCGATAGGAGCAGCAGCACCGACGCGTCCGCGGCCGCCGCCGGCGTGACCAGGGACGCGAAGGGCTGGCCTTGCGCCGACGTAGCCAGGCTGCCGACGCGGACCGCCCGGAGCAACCGTCGCGCCGTCACCCCCGCGCCTTCGTTGCCGGGTGCTGACGCCATATTGCGTTCACCTCGTGTCCGCGAAACGCCTATATGCCCCACGACAGCCACGGCCCTGATGGCCCGAGGGGATCGAACGTGAAGCAGACCATCGCCCTGGTGGACGACGATCGCAACATCCTGACCAGCGTTGCCATGACCCTGGAACAGGAGGGATTCCAGGTCCGCACCTATACCGACGGCGAGAGCGCCCTCCAGGGCCTGGCCCAGCGGCCGGTCGATCTGGCGGTGCTTGATATCAAGATGCCACGCATGGACGGAATGGAACTCCTCCAGCGCCTGCGCCAACGCAGCTCCATGCCGGTGATCTTCCTCACCTCGAAGGACGAGGAGGTGGACGAACTGATGGGCCTGCGGCTCGGCGCCGACGACTACATCACCAAGCCGTTCAGCCAGCGCCTGCTGCTCGAACGCATCCGTGCCCTGCTGCGCCGCAATGAGGCCTCGCGTGCCGAAGGGTCGGGTGCCGCGGTCGGCGCGGTCATGGTGCGGGGCGACCTCATCCTCGACGAGACTAAGCATCAGTGCATCTGGAAAGGCACCGACATCCAGCTCACGGTGACGGAGTTCCTGCTGGTCAAGGCATTGGCGGCCCGGCCGGGCATGGTCAAGAGTCGCGATCAGCTGATCGATGCCGCCTATGGCGAGAACATCTACGTCGACGACCGTACCATCGACAGCCACGTCAAGCGCATCCGCAAGAAGTTCCGCGTTGCCGAGGACAGCTTCAACCAGATCGAGACACTCTACGGGATCGGCTACCGCTA
>JBAWFF010000136.1:0-4208 GCA_049591635.1 Acetobacteraceae bacterium | reverse complement strand
CGCGCTTGCGGCCAATCGCATGACCGAGCCGGCGCAGATGCCGAACCATCTGCCGCGAGCCATACCACGGCGTCTCCAGGAACTGCTCGTCGAGCAGACGCATCAGCGCCAGGTTCTCTGCCGTCTCGGCGTGGGCGTCCGGTAGAATGTCGAGCGGCCAATCCCGACCAGCACGCACTGCCGCGCGACCGACAGCTGTGCGTGCTGAGCGGGTAATCACCTGACAGGTGGCCACACCGGCGCCGTGCCCGACCGGCGACGAGTCTGGGGCGCGGCGCCGGTGTGGCCATGCCGCCTCGGGCGGGGGTTAGGATGGTGTTGCAAGCAACATCAACCCCTACCCGGAGAGCGACATGACCACGGAACAGAAGATAGCACGGCGCAAGCTCAGCCTCCTCGAGCTCGCCGCCGACCTTGGCAATGTGTCCAAGGCCTGCAAGCTGGTAGGCTACAGCCGCCAGTAGTTCCACGAGATCCGCCGCAACTTCCAGACTTATGGTGCGGCCGGACTGATCGACCGGCTGCCCGGTCCACGCGGACCGCACCCCAACCGGGTCGCCGAGGCTGTGGAGCGGGCGATCCTGGAGCACGCCCTTGCGCATCCCTGCCACGGACCGATGCGGGTGGCGCAGGAGCTCGCCTTGCAAGGCATCCAGGTCTCGTCGGGCGGCGTGCGCGGCGTTTGGCAGCGCCACGCCCTGCTCACCAAGCACGACCGCCTGCTTCGGCTGGAGAAGGCCACCTCAGAGCGCGAGCTACAGCTTTCGGACGAGCAGGTCCGCCTTCTCGAACGCTTCAGCCCGGAGTTTCGTGAGCGCCATATCGAGGCGCCGCACACCGGCGCACTGGTGGCGGTCGATACCTTCTTGGTCGGCCACCTCAAAGGTGTCGGCAGGCTCTACCTGCAGACCGCCACCGATTGCGCCAGCCGACACGCCTGGGCACGGCTCTATCCGAACAAGCTGCCGGTGACCGCCGTGCAACTGCTCAACAACGACGTGCTGCCGGCCTTCGAGCAGCATGACGCAATCATCGAGGCGGTGCTGAGCGACAACGGCCGCGAGTTCCGCGGCCGCGAGGACCGCCACCCCTACGAGCTGTTCCTCCAGCTCGAAGGCATCAAACACAAGCGGACCAGGGTGCGCCGGCCGCAGTCCAATGGCATCGTCGAGCGCCTGCACCGCACCCTGCTTGACGAGCACTTCCGCGTCGAAGGCCGCAAGACCTGGTTCGAGACTATCGACGAGGTGCAAATCGTGCTCGACGCCTATCTGATCGACTACAATACCATGCGTCCGCACCAGGGACGTGGCATGAACGGGCGCACCCCCCTCAAGGCGTTCCGCGACGGCATCCGTAAACCCAGCAGAAAGGAGGCCACCACCGAACTCAAATCCGCCGCCTAATCACCCGTCGGGGCGGCCAGTGTCAGGTGATATCCCTCTCTGTACAGCCCTTCGCCGCCTGTTTCGTCAGCTTGCTCATGATCCACTCGCCATGGACTACGAATTTGCTTACATTACCACAGGGCAGACGGAATGTAAGCACCCTGTAAGCAGTCTGGGTGAGGAAATGGGCTATTTTGGAATGCTGCTGATGGCACCGTTTGCCGAAATCCATTGCTTACCAATGGTATGGCGGGACATGGGATAGAACGGGATAGCGCCGGATAGGTCGAGCACAACCTTGTCAAGGTTGGGGTCGAGGGTTCGAATCCCTTCGCCCGCTCCATATTTTCAGCCAAACGAATCAATTAATTATCGCGATGGCCGCGCAAGCGGCCTTCGGCATTCTTGGCGTGGTCAACGAGGAAGCATCAGCCGAGAATCTTCAGCGCGACCTGCATCCCAAATGGCACCAAACCGATATACTCGTAGGATATACCTTTCGATTCAGAGAATTCCCGAAAGGCCTTGTGTTCATGACTCTGCCAGTCCGGATAGTTGAAATACTCGTCGAATACAATGATTACCCCAGGTTTCACCAAATACCCGATGTTAGCAAAAACCGCCTGCGTCGATGAGTACAAATCGCAATCTATATGGATCAGCGATATTTCGCCGCCGTCGAAATTCTCACAGAAGGGCGGAAGGCTTCTGTCGAACAAACCCTCAATTAGTGTGACGTTTTCGCGAACGGCTGGGCGCCGATCCAAGGCGAACGTGCCCTTCGGCGTGCCCTGGGTCCAGTTCTCGGGAAGGCCCTTGAACGAGTCAAATCCGAAGACTCGCCGTTCCGGGAGAAGCTTGGCCAGGTGGTTGATGGTGGTGCCCTCGAACACGCCAAATTCCATGCACACACCGCTTCGCGGCGCCTGCGAAACGCCGAACTCCAGCAATTCAAATTTGCTGCCGAACCGCCCCGCTTTCCGCATGTGCACGCGCGCGTATTCATGCGAGGCGAGTCCGCTCGCCAGCCAGCCGAGCGAGTCGATATTGTGCGGTCCGCGGCCGTGGCCGAAGACATGCCGGTCGATCTGGGCACGAATGGCGCGTTCAACGGCGGCTTCGTCTTCCGGCATGAGCGTGTCCAAGGTGTTTGTCAGGGACGGTAGGGGATCGCCGGCGGCACGCGCAACCGCTGGGCGCTATTTCGGCACCGCGTTGGGCCGGCTGCTCCCCTTCGTCCCAGGCGGCGGGATCACCGGCATCGGGAACTCCTTGCTGGGCGGCGGGGTGACCTTCATCCCCGGATCGACGTTCGCCGGCGGATGCAGGACGCCGGTTCCGCGGCCGGACGGCGCTATGATCTCGGGCGGCGTGCCCGGATTCTGCTGCGCCGTGGCCGGCGGGCGCGCCGGTGCCGGCGGATTTTCCCGCGGGTTGGCGGAAAGCTGCGCCTGCACCGCGCCGGCGGCCCCGAAGCACAGCGCAACGGCCACCGCGATCGTCGGGGCGCCCCTCCGGCAGCCGTGCGCGCGAGCAAAAGCGTTCCTCATGACTCGATCCCTGTCCGCCTGGAGGCAAAGCATCAGACGAGGGAACGATCCGCCAACCCCTGGGTTGCCCCACTACGAAGGCGCGTTGCCGGCTCAATCCCGCTCGTAGTGCTCCGCCACCAGCCGATCGAGCAGCCGCACGCCGAACGCCGTCGCGCCTTTCGGCACGCAGGCCGCGTCCTTGGTGCTCCACGCCGTCCCGGCGATGTCGAGATGCGCCCACGGCTTGGAGTTGACGAAACGCTGGACGAACTGCGCCGCCGTGATCGAGCCGCCCGGCCGGCCGCCGACGTTCTTCATGTCGGCGATCTCGGATTTGATCAGACGGTCGTAGGCATCGCCCAGCGGCATCCGCCAGACCTTCTCCCCGCTCGCCTGCCCCGCCGCGATCAGCCGCTCGGCCAGGGCGTCGTCATTGCTGAACATGCCGGCGTGCTCATGGCCGAGGGCGACGATGATGGCGCCGGTCAGGGTCGCGAGGTTGACCATGAATTGCGGGTCGAACTTCTCCTGGCAGTACCAAAGCACGTCGGCGAGCACCAGGCGGCCCTCGGCGTCGGTGTTGATCACCTCGATGGTCTGGCCGGAGTAGCTTTTCACCACGTCGCCCGGCCGTTGCGCGGTGCCCGACGGCATGTTCTCGACCAGGCCCACCAGCCCGACCACGTCGGCCTTGGCGTGCCGCCCGGCGAGCGCGGCCATCAGCCCGATGACCGTCCCCGCCCCGGCCATGTCCCACTTCATGTCCTCCATGCCGCCCGCCGGCTTGATGCTGATGCCGCCGGTGTCGAACGTGACTCCCTTGCCGACGAAGGCGACCGGCTTGCCCTTGTTGGCGCCGTTCCACCGCATGACCACCATGCGCGGCTCGTTGACGCTGCCCTGGGCGACGCCGAGCAGGGCCCCGAAGCCGAGGCGACGCATCTCCTGCGGACCAAGCACCTCGACCTCGACGCCAAGGTCGGAGAGTTTGCGGCAACGTTCGGCCATCTCGGCCGGGGTCAGGACATTGGGCGGCTCGCTCACCAGGTCGCGGGACAGAAAGACGCCACTCGCGACGGCCTTGAGCGGGACAAACGCCGCCTCGGCCTTGGCGCGGTCGGCGGCGAGGACGGAAAGCCGGGCGAGGCGCTGCTTGTCCTCGGGCTTCTCCTTGGTGCGGTAGCGATCGAACCGATAGGCGCGCAGCACCGCCCCGAGGGCGACGTGCGCGGCCTGCGCCGGATCGAGCTGATCGGCCGCCAGCGCCGCGCCGGGCTCGCGCCCCAGT
>JBAWFF010000135.1:0-4192 GCA_049591635.1 Acetobacteraceae bacterium | reverse complement strand
GGCCGGGTCAAGGCCGAAGCCGCCAACGGCGGTGGCGCGACAGCGCCAGCCTTGACGCGGCCGCCGCCGCGCCGAGACAATCCAGCGATCAGATCAGGCTTGACGATCAAGACAGTCGCTCCCCTTGCGGGAGGGGGTTAGGGGGAGGGGTGAGCCGAGCGATTTTAGTCATCGTGAAACCACTCTAGCCCTGGCGCAGCCGCCGCGCGTTGGCGGTGACGCGGCGCTGATACAGGCGGAGCACGTTCTGGGCGCCTTTCCCGCCATCGCCTTGCGCGCAGGCCTTCAGCATCATCCGTTGGCTGGCCGACAGCGCGGCGACCTTCTCCGTCACCATCAGCGACGCCTCGCGCCCGGCCTTCGGGCCGCCGGCGGCGATCTTGGCAAGGCGCAGGGCGATGACCTGCTGGGCGCCGAGCGCCAGCATTCCGGATTTCCAGGCGAGATCGAAGAACAGCAGGTTATTCGTGGCGCGTCGCTTCATGGATATAGTCCAACCAGGTGGCGCCCACATATGGGGCGCCCGCCTAATCCACGATGAACAACTTGGCGCCAGTCGCGGTCGAGGAGCGGTGCGGGGAATCGCCGTTGGCGGAGACCTCGTAGCTCATGCCCGGCGTCAGCCGGAACGTCCGGCCGTCCTTCAGTTCGGTATCCAGCACGCCGTCGAGGACGTACAGGATGTGGCCGAGGTCGCACCAATGATCGGCGAGATATCCCGCCGAGTACTCCACCATCCGGATACGGATGTCGCCGATGGTGAACGTCCGCCAGAGCGCCGTGCCGGCATCGCCGGGATGCTCGGTGAGCGGAACCTTGCTCCAATCGGTGACGGTGAACGCCAGCGCGGGAATGTGCATGTCAGGCCTCGTGCGCAAGTCGCAGGCCCGGCTCGGGCCAGTCGAGCGCGACGAGTTGGCCCTTGCCCGACAGGGTGACGTAGGCGATGCGCCGGCCCGGACCGCCGAAGCAGATGTTGGTGGTCATGGGATCGCCGGTCGGCACCTGGCGGATCAGCCGCCCGTCGGGTGCGATCACGCTGATGCAGCCGGTGAGCAAGGTTGCGACGCAGATATTGCCGGCGGCATCGACGGCGAGGCTGTCGAGCCGCTGGTAGCCGCCGAGCCCGATCACCAGCCGGCCGCCATGCGGCGACGGAAATTCCTGCTTGCGTGCGACGCCGGGCGCGTCGAGGGCGAACGCCCACAGCCGAGCGGTCTCGGTCTCGGCGACGTAGACGGTGGCGCCGTCCGGCGACAGGCCGACGCCGTTCGGGGTGAGGATCGGGTAGGCGACCTCGACGATGCGGCTGCCGTCGGCGGTCGCGTAATAGAGACCGCCCTGATCGCGATCGCGCGGCCGGGTCTTGCCGAGGTCGGAGAAGTAGAAGCCGCCCTTCCCGTCGAACACGATGTCGTTGGGACCGCACAGTCCGTGGCCGTCGCACCGGTCATAAAGGACGCGGGTTTCGCCCGTGGCGATATCGACCCGCTCGATCCGCCCGCCGGTGTAATCGGAGGGCTGAAACACCGGGCGAAGCATCCCGTGCTCGATGCGCCACGCGAAGCCGCCATTGTTGGCGACGTAGAGCGCGCCGTCCGGACCGAGCGCCATGCCGTTCGGCCCGCCGCCGGTACGCGCGATCACCTCGACCGCCCCATTCGGGCGCACGCGGCTGACCGTCTGACGCTCGATCTCCACCAGTGCGATAGAGCCGTCGGCCAGCGCGACCGGGCCCTCCGGAAAGGACAATCCGGTGGCGATCACTCGTGCATCCATCGTGCGTTATTCCTCTCCGTGCCGACCGGCGAGCGTAGCGCGGAAACGATTCGTTAGGACATAGCGCGCAGGCTGGGGTCCTGGGCGCGGAGGTCCGAGTTGCTCGATCGCGCGACGTTGCCCGGGCCGGCCTGGGTCGCCCTGGCGGGCTTCCTGCTGGCGGGCGCCGCCTGCGCGGCGTTGGCACCGGCGATGTACTGGGCACTGCTGGAGGCGGCAGCCTTGGCGGGGGCGGCGGTGCTGATCTGGCACCATCTCGAAATCACCAGCGCGATCTGGCTGATCGTCGCCGCCTGCACGCTGGAGATGGCCCTCTACGACCTGGTCGGGCCGGCGGCCTTCGAGACGACGATCGCGGCGGTGAAGGCGACCGGGCTGGCGCTGGCGGTGGCGTGCGTGCTGCGTTACGGGCCGCGCCTCGATCTCTTCAATCCGGCCTGGGCGTTCGGGGCGATGTTCATCACCGGACTGGCGCACGGGCTGCACCCCGGCCTGACGACATCGGAGAGCCTTCGCTCGCTGGTGGGCTCGGTGGCGCCGTACGCGTTCGGGTTCAGCCGGCTGTCGCGGCGTTGGGCGCGGACGATCATCCACGCCACCCAGATCGCTCCGCTAGTTTCGGTCGCCGGCGGGGCGTGCCTCGCCGCGGCGGGGCTGCGGGCACTGTTCGTCGATTCAGGGGGCGCCCGGCTGGAGGCACTGGGCCATCCGGCATTCCTCGCCGCGGCGACCTTGGCCGCGATCTACGCCAGCCTGATCGAGCTTTACCGGGACGGACGCACGCGCGACCTCGTGCTCCTGGGCGCCAATTTCGTGATCCTGGTGCTCACCGGTGCCCGCGCGCCGCTGCTGTATGGCACCGTCGTGGTGCTGCTGACCCTGGCCTTCGTGTCCGCTCCCGCCATGCCCTCGCGGCGTCGGGCACTGCTGTTGCTTACGGCCGGATTGGCCGCGCCGGTGCTGGCGATCGCCGCCACGTCGCTGTCCGGCCTGCGGGTCTTCAACCTGCTGCTGAGCGATGCGGGCGATCTTAGCGGGCGGGAGGAGCTGTGGCCCTATTTCGAGCGGGCGGCGGCGCGCTCGCCCTGGTTCGGCTGGGGGGTCGGGTCCGGCAACACCGTGGTGCCGCAGGGCAGCGACGTGATCCTTCAGATGCACACCTGGGCGGCGCACAACGAGTGGCTGCGAATCCTGGTCGAGGGCGGCCAGGTCGGGCGGGCCGCGCTGGTGTCGCTGTTCGCGCTCTGGTGCTGGCATCACACACGCCGGCTGGCACGCGCGGAACGCACCATCATGCGACTGGTATTCCTCGCTTTCGCGTGCCATGCGTTCACCGACAACGTGCTGATCTCGACATCGGCCTGCGTGCTGTTCGCCTTCTGCGCCGCGGTGTTCGCGCGCGGGGCACTGGAGGCCGAGGGGGCGGGGTAGGCACTTTCGGGGAAGCCCATGCGCCTTCTGCTGTTCCTGCTCGCCGCCTTGGCGCCCCTTCCGGCCGCCGCTTCGGGGCTCGCCTTCGTCATGAATTCCGGTGCCGCCTCGATCAGCCTGATCGACATGAGCACGCAAAAGGAGCTGCGACGCATCCCGGCGCTGCGCGAGCCGCATCATTGGGCGCTGTCGCCGGACGGCAAATCGCTGGTCGTCGGCGATTCATCCGGCAACGCGCTGCTGCTGTTCGACCCCGACACCGGCGCATTGCAGCGCCGGGTGACGGTCGCCGATCCGTACCAGCTCGGGTTCAGCCCGGACGGCAAGTTCCTGGTGGTCAACGGCCTCGCCCGCAACCAGGTCGACGTCTACGATGCCCGGGATTTCCATCTCGTGAAGCGATTCCCGATCCGCTCCATGCCGAGCCATCTGGCGTTCTCGCCCGATTCGGCCCGTGTCTTCGTGACCTTGCAGGGAACCAACCGGCTCGTCGCCTACGACCTGAAGACGATGAGCCAGCTTTGGGACGTTCCGGTGGGCAACACACCGGCGGGCGTGCTGTGGCATGACGGCAAGCTGCTGGTAGCCGACATGGGCACCGACCATCTCGTCGAGGTGGATCCCGCCGATGGGCATGAGTTGCGCCGGATCGTCACCGGAAAGGGAGCGCACAATTTGTTCCTTTCTCCCGACGGCAAGGTCATCTGGGTGAACAACCGGGTCGCCGGCACGACGACGGAACTCGACGCCACGACTCTCGTGCCGTTCCGTACCTTCCGTATAAGCGGCGGCCCTGACGATTTGGCCTTCGCGCCGGATGGCAAGGTCTGGATCACCCGCCGTTTCGCCGAATCCGTCGCGATCCTCGATCCCAAGACAGGCCAGATCACCGACTTGCCCACCGGCCGCTCCCCGCACGGCATCTTCCTCAACCCAGGCGCCCCCACCCCGGCGAAGCTCGCCCAGCGAGGCTGACATTGGG
>JBAWFF010000134.1:0-2126 GCA_049591635.1 Acetobacteraceae bacterium | reverse complement strand
ATGCGCGTCAGGTCGCTGATCTTGCCGTCCTTCACCGGCACGTTCAGGTCGGCCCGCAGCAGCACCCGCTTCCCGCCGACCTCCACGCCGTCGAGCGTGCGGATCGCCATCCGTCAGAGGCTGCCGAACAGCGCGGCGGTGTCCGACATCCGGTTGGAGAACCCCCATTCGTTGTCGTACCAACCCAGCACGCGGATCAGCGCGCCATCGACCACGGCGGTCTGGGTGGCGTCGAACGTGCAAGATGCCGGGCAGCCGTTGAAATCGATGCTGACCAGCTTCTCGGTGTTGTACTCCATCAGTCCACGCATCTCGCCCTCGGACGCGCGGCGGAAGGCGGCGTTGATCGTCTCCACCGTCGCCGGCTTGGCAAGGTTCGCATCGAGCGACACCAGCGAGACGTTCGGCGTCGGGATGCGGATCGCCGTGCCGTCGAGCTTGCCCTTCAGCTCCGGCAGCACCAGTCCAACCGCCCGCGCCGCTCCGGTCGAGGTCGGGATGGCGGAGACGGCGGCGGCACGTGCCCGGTGCAAGTCCTTGTGCAGGGTGTCTTGCAGGCGCTGATCGCCGGTATAGGCGTGGATGGTCACCATGTAGCCGCGCAGGATGCCGAAACTCTCATGCAGCACCTTGGCCATCGGGGCGAGGCAGTTGGTGGTGCAGGAGGCGTTGGATATCACCGTCATATCCCGGGTGATCGACTTGTGGTTCACCCCATAGACGATCGTCGCATCCACCCCGTCGGCGGGGGCGGAGATCAGCACCTTGCGCGCCCCGGCCCCCAGCAGGGGCGTCGCACTCTCCTTGCTGGTGAACAGGCCCGTGCACTCCATCGCCACGTCGACGCCCTGATACGGCACCTTGGACGGATCACGCTCGGCGGAGACCTTGATCGGCCCCCACACCCGCCCGCCATAGCGGACAGTCATGCTGTCGCCCGACACCTCCACCTCCCCGGGGAAGCGGCCGTGGACGCTGTCGTATTTGAACAGATGGGCATTCGCCTCCGGGCTGCCGAGGTCGTTGATCGCGATCGGGGCGAGGTCGTCGCGCCCGCTCTCGATCATCGCGCGCAGCACCAGACGTCCGATGCGACCAAACCCGTTGATCGCGACCTTCACCGACATGGCTCCAACTCCATCCTTTTGCCGGCGGGCAAGGCCCTCACCCGGCTCGTTTCACTCGCCGACCTCTCCCACGGGGAGAGGTGAAGGTTTGTTTCACCTCTCCCTCTGGGAGAGGTCGCCGCGCTATGCGGCGGGTGAGGGCCTAGCTCAGCTTCTTGTGGATCGCCGCGACCGCGGCCTCGGCGGTGATGCCGAAATCGTTGTACACATCCTGGAACGGCGCGGACTCGCCGAACGTGGTCATGCCGATGAACACGCCGTCGGGGCCGAGCCAGCGGTCCCAGCCGAACGGCGAGGCCGCCTCGATCCCGACCCGCGGCGCGCCTCCCAGCACGGCGGCACGATAGTCATCGTCCTGCTGGGAGAACAACTCCCAGCACGGCAAGGACACCACGGCGACCGCAACGCCCTCGCGGGCGAGCTGTTCCCGCGCGTCCATCGCGATCGCGACCTCGGTTCCGGTGGCGATGATCGTGCCGCGCCGCGGCCCCTCCGCCTCGGCGAGAACGTAGCCGCCCCGCGCGCAGCGGTTCTCGCTGGCATCGAACCGCATCGCCGGAACCGCCTGGCGGCTGAGCACGAGCAGGCTCGGCCCGTCGGCGCGACGGACCGCGAGTTCCCAGCACTCCGCCGTCTCCAGCGCGTCGCCGGGCCGATAGACGTGGAGGTTCGGCATGGCGCGCAGGCTGGCCAATTGCTCGATCGGCTGGTGCGTCGGCCCATCCTCGCCAAGGCCGATGGAATCATGCGTCAGGACGTGGATCACCCGCTGGCGCATGAGCGCGGCGAGGCGGATCGCCGGGCGCATGTAGTCGCTGAAGATGAAGAACGTGCCGTCGTAGGGGATGATCCCGCCGTGCAGGGCGAGACCGTTGGCGCAGGCCGCCATTCCCTGCTCGCGAATGCCGAAGTGGATGTAGCGCCCGGCGTAGTTGCCGGGAGCGACGACGCCCATCCCCTCCACGAAGGTCAGGTTCGATGGGGTGAGGTCGGCCGAGC
>JBAWFF010000133.1:0-7169 GCA_049591635.1 Acetobacteraceae bacterium | reverse complement strand
GCCCCGCTCTGGGCCGCGACGCCGCCCACCGAACGCGCCGCCTGCCTGCTGCGCGCGGCGGATCTCCTGGAGGCGCGGATGCAGTCCCTGCTGGGTCTGATCGTGCGCGAGGCGGGCAAGTCGCTGGCGGATGCGGTTGGCGAGGTGCGCGAGGCGGTTGATTTCCTGCGCTACTACGCCGCCGCGGTGTGCGCGGGCTTCGACAACGCGACGCACCGCCCGCTCGGCCTCGTGGTTTGCATCAGCCCGTGGAATTTCCCGCTGTCGATCTTCACCGGGCAGGTGGCGGCGGCGCTGGCGGCGGGCAACGCGGTGCTGGCCAAGCCGGCCGAGGAGACGCCGCTGATCGCCGCCCAGGCGGTTTCCCTGCTGCATGAGGCCGGGGTGCCGGAGGACGCCGTGCAGCTTGTGCCCGGCGCGGGCGAGGTCGGCGCGGCACTCGTCGGCGACGCGCGCACGCAGGGCGTGGCGTTCACCGGATCGACCGACGTCGCGCGGCTGATTCGCGGCCAACTCGCCGACCGGCTGGGCCCGACGGACGAGCCGATTCCGCTGATCGCCGAGACCGGCGGGCAGAACGCGCTGATCGTCGATTCCTCGGCGCTGGCCGAGCAAGTGGTTGCCGACGTGCTGACCTCGGCGTTCGATTCCGCCGGTCAACGCTGCTCGGCGCTGCGGGTGTTGTGCGTGCAGGAGGAGGTCGCCGACCGCATCCTGGCGATGCTGAAGGGGGCGATGGCGGAGCTGTCCGTCGGCAATCCGGATCGCTTGTCCACGGATGTCGGGCCGGTCATCACGGCGGAGGCGCGACAGGGGATCGAGGCGCATGTGCGGGCGATGCGCGACGCGGGCCATCCGGTGTTCGCCCTGACGCTGCCGGAAGAGTGCCGCCACGGCACGTTCGTCGCCCCGACCTTGATCGAGCTGTCCAGTCTGTCGGAGTTGACGCATGAGGTGTTCGGTCCGGTGCTGCACGTCCTGCGCTATCGGCGCGACGATCTGGACGCGGTGATGGCGGCGATCGACGCCACCGGTTACGCGCTGACCTTCGGCCTGCATACGCGCATCGACGAGACGATCGCGCACGTGGCCGATCGGGTCACGGCGGGGAATGTCTATGTCAACCGGAACCTGATCGGCGCAGTGGTGGGCGTGCAGCCGTTTGGCGGCCACGGACTCTCCGGCACCGGCCCGAAGGCGGGCGGCCCGCTCTATTTGCGTCGATTGCTGGCGCGCTGTCCGGCGTGGCGCGGGGCGGTTGGAGCGACGCTGGAGTTGCCCGGCCCGGTGGGTGAGCGCAACGTCTATCGGCTGGAGCCGCGCGGGACCGTGCTGTGCGTCGCGCCGAACGAGGCCGCGCTGTCGCGGCAGATGCGCTCGGTGCTGGCGACGGGAAACCGCGTAATGGTTGACGCCGGCGCCTCCACCGCCAGCTTCGACGCCGTGCTGTTCGAGGGCGACGCCGATACGCTGCGCGCGCTGAACCGGCAGCTGGCGGCCCGCGACGGCCCGATTGTGCCGGTGTACACCGGCTTGCCCCTCGAATGGCTGGTGCGCGAACGCTCGATCAGCACCAATACCGCCGCGGCGGGCGGCAACGCCACGCTCATGAGCATCGGGTGACGCTGCTCGAAGTGCGCGGACTGCGCCGGCGCTTCGGCGGCGTGGTGGCGCTGGATGGGCTGGACCTGACGGTTGCCGCGGGCACGATCACGGCGCTGATCGGACCGAACGGAGCCGGCAAGACGACCGCGTTTCAATGCATCAGCGGGGTGGCGCGGGCCGATGCCGGTTCAGTGCGATTCGCCGGACAGGACGTGACCGGATGGCCGCCCGATCGGATCACCCGTGCCGGGATGGTGCGGAGCTTTCAGATCGCCCGCGGCATCCCCCGCATGTCGGTCATGGAAAACCTGATGCTCTACGCGCCTCGCCAACCCGGCGAGCAGGTCGGGACGGCGCTGACCGGCGGCGGGCGGGGCGAGGAGGAGGCGGTGCGTGCCGCCGCCGCGCGGGTCGCCCGCCGGCTCGGCCTGCTGCGGCTCGGCAATACCCCGGCCGCGTCGCTGTCGGGCGGGCAGAAGAAGCTGCTGGAGATCGGGCGCGCGCTGATGGCGGCGCCTCGGATGATCTTGCTCGACGAGCCGGTCGCCGGGGTGAACCCGACGCTCGCCGAGGAGATCGCTGGGCATCTGCGCGCGCTGCGCGACGACGGGATGACCTTCCTGGTGATCGAGCATCACATGGACATGGTGGCCCGGCTCTGCGATCCCGTCGTGGTGATGGCGGAGGGGCGCGTGCTGACCCAGGGCAGCTTCGCGCGGGTGGCGTCCGATCCCGCCGTGCAGGAGGCCTATATGGGCCGGCGCCGATGGGCCTGATGCGCGCCGAGGCGGTCGTCTGCGGCTACGGCGCGGCCGACGAGATCCTGAAGGGCGCGGCGTTGACGGTGGCGGCGGGCGAGATGGTCGCCGTCATCGGTCCCAACGGCGCCGGCAAATCCACGCTGCTGAAGGCGATCGCCGGTCTGTTGCGGTTGAAATCGGGCACCATCCTGCTCGACGGCGCGCCGGTGCAGGCTCTGTCGCCGGGCGAACGGGCGCGTCGCGGGATCGGCTTCGTGCCGCAGGAGGCGAACGTGTTCGCCTCGATGACGGTGCGCGAGAACCTGGAGATGGGCGGCCTGATCGAACGCACCAAGACGCGGGCGCGGATCGAGACACTGTTCGCGCGCTTTCCGATGCTGGCGGTCAAGCGGCGGGCGGCGGCGCGCACGCTCTCCGGCGGGCAGCGCCAGATATTGGCGATGGCGATGGCGCTGATGGTCGCCCCGCGTCTGCTGCTGCTCGACGAGCCCTCGGCCGGCCTGTCGCCCGCCGCCGCCGAGGCGCTGTTCGACACCATCGCCGATATTCACCGGGCGGGAACCTCGATCGTCATGGTCGAGCAGAACGCGCGCGAGGCGCTGATGATCGCCGATCGCGGGGTGGTGCTGGTGGACGGGCGGACGGTGCGCGACGGGCCGGCGCGCGCGATGGCGGAGGATCAGGAGGTCCGGCGGCTGTTTCTGGGTGGCTGAACACGTGTAGGCTGGCATCAACGACAGGGAGCAAACGACATGCCTATCACCCGCCGGGCCGCGCTGGCGGCCGGGCTTGCCGTTCCGTTCATCGGCCGCGTGCGCGCGGCCGCCGAACCGGTGCGCATCGGCGCGCTCTGCCCGCTCACCGGGGCGGGCGGGCAGTACGGGCCGTCGATGGTGAAGGTGATCCAGGCGGTCGCCGATGAGATCAACAAGGCCGGCGGGATCGGCGGACGGCAAATCGCGCTGACAGTTGCCGACACCCAGACCAATCCGGATGCGACGGTGGCGGGCGGGCATAAGCTGATCGACGTCGATCGCGTTTCCGCCGTGGTCGGCACCTGGGCGAGTGCGGACACGACGGCGGTGGCGCCGTTGTGCTGGGAGGCGAAGGTGATGCTGTTCACCGTCTCCGGTGCGGACTCGATCACCAAGCTGCCGCATCACGGCTACATCATCCGCACCCAGCCCAACACGGTCCTGCAAATGGCCCGGGTCAGCCAGTTCCTGCTTGAGAACAAGGCGAAGAGCGTATTCGCCCTGTCGTCGCAGACGCCGTTCGCGGTGGACGCGTACAAACGGATGGCCGAGGCGCTGAAGCAAGGCGGCGCGCAGGCGATCGGCCAGATCGTCTACGATCCGCACCAGACAAGTTTCCGTTCAGAGATCGACCGTGCCTTGGCGGCCAAGCCGGACGTGCTTTTCCTTGGTTCCTATGCTCCCGACCTCGCGGTGCTGCTGCGCGAATTGTACCAGGCGGGCTATGACGGCCACCGCCTGACCTATGGGTACGCGGCGACGCCGAAGGCGCTTGCCAGCCTGCCGCCGGCTGTGACGACCGGGTTGTGGTCGTTCGACCCCTCGCCCGATCTGGGAAGCCCGGCCTATGCGGCGGTGCGGAAGATACTGAGTACCGACGACCCGGATCCATATTCGTGCCAAGTGTACGACCACATGAACCTGATCGCGCTTTCGGTCGCCAAATCCGGACAGGCGAGCGGGGTGGCGATCCACGACACGATCCGCGCGATCAGCCAGGGCGATGGGCAGCCCGTCTATGACGCGGTCGAGGGGATGCGGCTGCTCGCGTCGGGCAAGGCGGTGAACTACTCGGGCGCCTCCGGCCCCTGCGACTTCACCCCAGACGGCGACATCGAAAGCTGCAAGTTCCGCTTTGATGTCGTGGAGGGCGGCCACAAGAAGCTGCTCTCGCTCTCCTGACGGACGCGCTGCAACTCGCGCTGAACGGGGCGATGGAGGGCGCGGTCCTCGCGGTGCCGGCGATCGGCTTCAATGCGGTCTACGCCGTGCTGCGCTTCGCCAATTTCGCCGTTGCCAGCTTTGCCACGATCGGCGCCTTCGCCGGCTGGGCGGCGAACACCGCGCTCGGCTGGCCGGTGGCGCCGTCGCTGCTCGCCGCGTTCGTCGTCGCCGGAATCGTCGGCGTGGTGACGGACGAAGTCGCGCTGCGTCCGCTGCGCCCGTCCGGCGCGCTGACCACGGCGATCGCCTCGGTGGCGCTGGCGATCATCCTGGAAAATGTCGTGCGGTTTTTCTTCGGCAATGACCCGCGCGGCTTCAACCTGGCGGTGTATCGCGACTGGCGCGGTTTCGGGCTTCATGTCGGCCCGCAGCAGGCGCGCGACGCGGGCGCCGCATTGGTCGCGATGGCGGCGCTGTTCGGCTTCCTCGCGTTCACCCGCGCCGGCAAGGCGATGCGCGCGGTGGCGGACAATCCGACGCTCGCCTCGCTGAAGGGAATCGACGCGCCGCGGGTCGCGCGCATCGCGAGTTTCGTCGGACTGGGGCTCGCCGGGTTCGGCGGGATGCTGATCGCGCTCGACACCCAGGTCGATCCGCTCACCGGATTCCGCGTGCTGCTGCCGATCTTCGCCGCCGCAGTGGTGGGCGGGCTGGGCAGCATTCCCGGCGCCGTCGCCGGCGCGTTCCTGATCGGGATCGGCCAGGAGATGTCGCTGCTGGTGCTGCCGGCCACATATCGCGGCGCGGTGGGTTTCCTGGCGATCCTGCTGGTGCTGTCGTTCCGTCCCGCCGGGCTGTTCGGGCAGGCCGCGTCGTGACCGCCTACCTTGCCTCGCTCCTGGTGTTCGCCGGGGTCAACGCATTGCTGGCGTTGGGGCTGAACATCGTCTGGGGCCTTGGCGGGATGATCAATCTGGGCCTTGCCGGGTTCTTCGCGGTCGGCGCCTACGCCTCGGCTTTGTTGAGTCTGCGACTTGGCTGGCCGATGCCGCTGGCGGGTCTTGCCGCCGTGGCGATCGCGGCCGCCGCTGGCACCATACTCGCGGGCGTGACGGCACGGCTCAAGGGTGACTACCTCGCGCTCGTCACGCTGGGTTTCGCGCAGGTGATGCAACTGGTCGCGGCGAACGAGCGGTGGCTGACCAACGGCACCGACGGGATCAGCGGCGTGCCGGGGCCGTGGCGCGGCGTGCTGTCGCCGATGCAATTCGACCTGCTGTGCATGGCGCTGTGCTGGGCCCTGGTCGCGGTGTGCTGGGCGGGGTTGGACCGTCTCGCGGCCAGCCCGTTCGCGCGGGTGCTGCGCGCGGTGCGGGAGGATGAGATGGTGGCCTCCGTGGCCGGCAAGCGCGTGCTGTGGTTCAAGATCCGCGCTTTCGCGATCGGCGCCGGCGTCTCCGGCCTCGCCGGCAGCGTCTACGTGCATTTCAACGGCTATGTCGCGCCGGACTCGCTCGATGTGCTGCTGACCCTTAACGTGGTGCTGGCGCTGACCCTGGGCGGAACCGGCCGCATGGCCGGCGCGGTGCTCGGCGCGCTGTTGCTGGAGGCGCTGACCGAGGGCACGCGCTTCATGGGCGTGCTGCCCGCGCTGTCGCCGGTGCAGGTCGCGAGCCTGCGCGAGGCGGTCATCGGCGTCGTGCTGATCCTGGTGCTGCGTCTACGTCCACAAGGCGTGCTGCCCGAAACGCCCCGTATCCTGAACCTGGAGGCCGATGATGACGAGCGATCCCGGAACCTGCTTGGACGCACTCTGCGCGGCGCATGAGCAGACCGACCAGCCCGATGCCACGTTCCGCGCGCTCGATGCGGCGCTGTCGGCGAGCGTGGGCCACATCCTCTTCACCGTCCTGGTGCATCATCCAGGTTTGCGCCAGTCGGAACGGCGCTACACCAACCGGGCAACCGAGTATCCGGTCGGCGGACGCAAGCCGGTGACCGATTCGCCCTGGATGGAGCAGGTGATCCGGCGTGGCGAGCCGTATATCGGGCGCACGCACGAGGACATCCGCGCGGTGTTCTTTGATCATGAACTGATCTTCTCGTTGGGCTGCGAGAGCGTGCTGAACGTCCCGGTACGCTGGCGCGGGGAGACGCTGGGGACGCTCAACTTGCTGCACCGGACAGGTTGGTATCACGAGGCACAGGTGCCGACGGTACGCCGTCTGGCGCATCTGGCGCTGCCGGCGCTGATGCTGGTGGCGCGGCTTTAGGCGGGCGCGGCCGCCCCCTACCCATGCCCAATATAATCCATCCGCCCGCCATCGACCGTCAGCGCCTGCGCCGTCACAAACCCCGACTCCGGTGCCGCGAGGAACGCCACCGCGTTGGCGATGTCGTCCGGCTTGCCCACGCGGCCGACCATCGCGCGGTCACTGATCATGCGGACGCGGGCCGCGAACGCTTCCTCCGTGCTGCCGCGCCGAGCCATGTCGGTGACGATCCAGCCGGGGGCGATGGCGTTCACCGTGATGCCGTGGCGGCCGAGTTCCATCGCGAAGCGGCGGGTCAGGATCAGGACTTCCGCTTTCGTCGCGGCGTAGAAGGTGGTTCCGGGAAGGCCGGTGCCGAACGCGGCGTTCGAGGCGACGTTGACGATCCGGCCATAGCCGCGCTGGCGCATTCCCGGGGTCACGGCACGGACAGTGTGGATCACGCCGTCCACGTTGACCCGACGCATCCGTTCCATCGCCGCTGGATCGTAGGTCTCCAGCGTCCCAGGCACGGCGATGCCGGCGTTGTTGACCAGGATGGTGATCGGCCCCAACTCGGCCTCCGCGCGCGCCGCCATGCGCGCGACGGCGTCGGCGTCGGCGACGTCGGC
>JBAWFF010000132.1:0-1690 GCA_049591635.1 Acetobacteraceae bacterium | reverse complement strand
GGAACAAGTCCGGCCATGACGATGGGGGTGGTCCAATGCGATCGCGCTAGGGAGGGCGCCGAGATGGTTTCAAGACCCGCGCGAAGTGGCCACATAATGCTGCGCCTGCGAACGCGATGTGGCCACAGAATGTTGCACCTGCGAACGTGATGTGCCCACAAAATGCTGCATCTGCGAACGCGATGTGGCCACAGATTCGGTGCCGGCGATGCCGATGTGCCCACATATTCGGCTTCAAGCGAGTCCCTTGGGAGGCATGATCGCTTCGATCCGCCTGTTCGTTGAGGCGCCGCTGGAGGCTGGGGTGGAGGTCACGGCTAGCCCAGGACAGGCGCACTATCTCGGTGCCGCCATGCGGCGGACCGTCGGCGATGCCTTGCGCCTGTTCAACGGACGCGACGGCGAGTTCCTGGCCCGCATCGCGAGCCTCCGCCGCGGTCATGGGAGCCTCGCCGTCGAGCGCCAGCTCCGCCCGCAAGCCGCCGAGCCGGACCTGTGGCTGGTCTTCGCCCTCCTGAAGCGCGACGCGACCGATCTGCTGGCGCGCCAGGCGACGGAGCTTGGCGCCGCGGCGCTGCATCCCATCTTCACCGAGCGGACCAACGCCGCGCGGGTCAACGTCGCCCGGCTGGCCGCGATCGCCACCGAGGCGGCGGAGCAGAGCGAGCGTCTGACAGTGCCGATGGTCCATCCGCCACGCCGCCTGGGCGACCTGCTCGCCACCTGGCCCGCCGGACGCACGCTGTTCGCCGCGTTGGAACGTCGGCCGGCTCCGGCGATCGCCCCGACCGGCAAGCCGGCGGCCTTGCTGATCGGGCCGGAGGGCGGCTTCACCGAGGCGGAGCTTGACGCGCTTGCCCGCCACACGTCAGTTGCGCCCGTGAGCCTCGGGCCGCGCGTCCTGCGCGCCGAGACCGCCGCCCTCGCCGGACTGGTGCTATTGCTGGCACCCCGGCCCGGCTGAATACTCAAACCCAACCCGCGAGACCGCCCGGAGCCCGATGTCGAATCCCGGAGACGCCGACACGACCCCGATCCGCTCGGTGCGCCAGCTCGCCGATTATATCGCGGCGGGCTGCAAGCCACGCGGCGATTTCCGGATCGGCACCGAGCACGAGAAGTTCGGCTTCCGGCGCGCCGACCTGGCGCCGCCGCCCTATGATGGCGACCGGGGCTCGATCCGCGCCATGCTGGAGGGCCTGGCGCGGATCGGCCGCGGCGCGCCGATCCTCGACCATGCCAACCCGATCGGGATCGCGCTGGAAGGCGGCGCCTCGGTCTCGCTGGAGCCGGCGGGTCAGCTCGAATTGTCGGGCGCCCCGCTGGAGACGCTGCACGATACCAAGGCCGAGTTCGATGCCCATTTCGCCGCCGTGCGCACGGTCGCCGAGCCGCTGGGGCTCGGGTTCGCCCCGCTCGGCTTCCACCCGACGATGCCGCGCGAGGCGATGCCGTGGATGCCGAAGGGCCGTTACGCGATCATGCGCGGCTACATGCCCAGGGTCGGCGGGCTCGGGCTCGACATGATGACCCGGACTTGTACCGTGCAGGTCAATCTCGACTTTGGATCGGAGCAGGACATGCTTCGCAAGTTGCGCGCCTCCTTGGTGCTGCAACCGCTGGCGACGGCGCTGTTCGCCAATTCTCCCTTTACCCTCGGGCGGCCGAACGGCTTCCTCAGCTACCGCGC
>JBAWFF010000131.1:0-31222 GCA_049591635.1 Acetobacteraceae bacterium | reverse complement strand
GCCTGGCGGCGGGCCTCGTCCGGGCGGGACGGTGCCGCGGCAGTCAGCAGCAGTAGCGCGAGGAGACTAGCCTTGCCGCGCCGCATCAATGAGCGAGCGCCCGGTCATCTCCTTGGGCTGGGGCAGGTCCATCAGTGCGAGCATCGTTGGCGCGAGGTCGGCGAGGCAGCCGTCATGCAGTCCCTTGGTCTCGGCGCCCATGAGAAGCACCGGGACCGGATTGGTGGTGTGGGACGTGTGCGGGCCGCCGGTCTTCGGGTCGCGCATCATCTCGCAGTTGCCGTGATCGGCGGTGACGAGCAACGCGCCGCCCTGGCGGCGCACCGCATCGGCGATGCGTCCGAGGGCGGCATCGACTGTCTCCACCGCCTTGATCGCGGCGGGCAGGCTGCCGGTGTGGCCCACCATGTCGGGGTTGGCGAAGTTCAGCACGATCAGGTCGTATTTCGCCGAGTCGATCGCGGCGACGACGCGATCGGTGAGTTCCGGGGCCGACATCTCCGGCTGAAGGTCATAGGTGGCGACCTTGGGGGAGGGGACCATGATGCGGTCCTCGCCGGGGAAGGGTTCCTCGCGACCGCCGTTGAGGAAGTAGGTAACGTGCGGATACTTCTCGGTCTCGGCGGCACGGAGCTGTGTGCGGTGCGCGGCGGCGGTAACCTCGCCGAGCACGTTGGCGAGTTGCTCGGGCGGGAAAAGGGTGGCGAGGAAGGCGTCCAGCTCGGTGCTGTACTGGGTCATGCCGAGGGCGGCGGCGAAGCGGATTTGGTGGACGCGGGGGAAGCCGTCGAAGGCGGGGTCGAGGAGAGCGCCGAGGATCTCGCGCACCCGGTCGGCGCGGAAATTGAAGCACAGCAGGCCGTCGCCGTCCTTCATGCCGTGGTAGGCGCCGATGGCGGCGGGGACGACGAACTCGTCGGTCAGGTCGTGGGCGTAGGAATCCTCCATGACCGCCTGGGCAGTCGGGAAGTGCGCGGCCTTGGCCTCGGCGATCGCGGCATAGGCGCGTGCCACGCGATCCCAACGTTTGTCGCGGTCCATCGCGTAGTAGCGGCCGCAGACCGTGGCGATCGGCACGTTTCTGGGCAGCGCGGCGGCCAAGCGGGCAAGGTCGTCGGCGCCGGAGCGCGGCGGGGTGTCGCGTCCGTCGGTGAAGGCGTGGACGACGGTGGGAATTCCTGCCGTGTCCAGCAGCCGGGCGAGCGCGGCGGCGTGATCCTGATGCGAATGCACACCTCCCGAGGAGACCAGGCCCAGCAGGTGACAGGTGCCGTTGGATTGCTTCAGCTTGGCGATGAAAGCGGCGAGGGAGGGAGATTTGGCCACTTCGCCGGCGGCGAAGGCTTTGCCGATCCGCGGCAGGTCCTGCATCACCACGCGCCCGGCGCCGATATTGAGGTGGCCGACCTCGGAATTGCCCATCTGCCCCTCCGGCAGGCCCACGTCATCGCCGGAGGTGTGAAGAAGGGCGTGCGGACAGGTCGCCCAGAGGCGGTCGAAATTGGGCTTGTGCGCAAGGCGCACGGCGTTGTCCTCGGTCTGCTCGCGCCAGCCGAAGCCGTCGAGAACGATCAGCATCACCGGGCGAATCGCCTGCGCCATCGGGTTCCTCCCTGGAGACCCCTGGGTAGCGCCGGGTCTGATCGCCGACAAGCGCGATAGCGGGCCAGTGGGAAAGCATGGACGCTAGGACTTGATATCCCATGGGATGTCACATAGCTGGAGAGATGCAGCGG
Source organism: Acetobacteraceae bacterium (assembly GCA_049591635.1). Lineage (GTDB taxonomy): Bacteria > Pseudomonadota > Alphaproteobacteria > Acetobacterales > Acetobacteraceae > DATFDN01. The sequence continues at coordinate 29,486 of JBAWFF010000131.1, read as the reverse complement.
ATCGTCCTGGATACCTCGGTGGTCGCGGCGGGGTTCAGGAGCCGCAACGGAGCCGGTCATGTGATCCTTGGTTGGATAGCGGAGCGCTCGCTAGTGCCTCTCCTCACCCCGGCGCTATTCCTTGAGTACGAGGACGTCCTGAAGCGGCCGGAGCAGTTGAGGGCGAGCGGACTCACGGTCGGCCAGGTGGATCAACGCCTCGCCGCGCTGGCGAGCACGGCCGAGTCAGTGAACGTGCATTATGTCTGGCGCCCGCAGCTTCCCGATCCGGGCGACGAACTTGTGTTCGAGGCGGCGGTCAACGGACGAGCCGACGTTCTCGCGACGTATAATGTTCGCGATTTCGTTGGAGCCGCCTCGCGGTTCGGTTTGCGGATCGCGCGTCCGGTCGAGGTCATCGAAGAGAGGACGCGATGAGCAAGGCGACCTATCCGTTGAAGCTGCCGACCTCGATCAAGGTCGCGGCCGCGCGTCTGGCGAAGGAAGACGGCGTGTCACTCAATCAGTGGATCGCCGCCGCGGTGGCCCAGAAGGTGGGCGCGGTGGAGACGGCGGCGGATTTTTTCAGACGCCGGGCCGGGGACGCGAGGCCTGAGGACTTGAAAGCGTTCCTCGCCGTCGCGCCCGATGTCGCTCCGGAACCGGACGACGAAATCCCCGACCGGCTCAGGGCCGGATTGCGCGATGATACGGGTGCCCTGCGTTGATCGTCTGGGCTCGGTAGAGCTGCTCGGCCAGCAGGACGCGGGCCAGCATGTGGGGCCAGGTCAGCTTGCCGAGCGAAAGGGCGAAGTCGGCGCGATCCAGTACGGCGCGGTCTAGGCCCTCGGCGCCGCCGATCAGGAAGCAGACCGGCAAGCCGAGGGCGAGCCAGCGATCGAGGAGGGCGGCGAGGCCGGCGCTGTCGGGTGCCTGTCCGCCGAGATCAAGCGCAATGGCGAAGGCACGCGGCGGCAGCGCCGACAACAGTGACGCGCCTTCGCGCCGCCTGGTCTCGGCGGCACTGCCGCGGGCCTCGGCGATTTCCGTGAGTGTGAGCGCCGGGCGAAGGCGTGCGGCGTAGCGGGCGAACAACTCTGATTCCGGCCCGACGCGCAGCCGGCCGACGGCGATCAGGTTTGGCATACTGGAAAAGCGATGGCAGAGCGCGCGGCGCTATACAATGATGGTCGGCAACAGCCCGGAGGCACCGATGCCAGTCCTGACCGCCAGTAACCCCCCCGCCGTGCGCGCGCCGGCTAGCCGCTACTCGCATGCCGTTCTGGTGGAGGGCGCGGGGCGACGGCTCGTGGTCTCAGGGCAGGTTGGGGTGGCGCCGGATGGGTCGGTCTCCGGCACCGCGGAGGGCCAGATAGCGCAGGCGTTCGCCAACCTACGCGCCGTACTAAGGGCACACGGGATGGATTACGCCGACGTGGTCAAGAGCACCGCGTTCCTGACCGACCGCGCCCATATCAGCGCCTACCGCGCCGCCCGTGACGCGATTTTCGCCGAGCACGCGCCGGCCGCGACCCTATTGGTGGTGGCGGGCCTGGCCGATCCCCGCTGGGTGGTGGAGATCGAGGCGGAGGCGGCTGGGTGATCCAGAAAGTCGCCACGCTCCTTCGCTCCGCCGCATTCGATTTCGGCGGGATCATCGTCTTCTATGTCTTGCTTTGGACGGCCGGTCTGAAGCCCGCGATCGCCGGGACGATCGTGTTCCTCGTGGTCGATTTCGTTCGCCGGCGGCGAAAACATCTAGGCTTTCCCCGTATCTACGTGCTCTCCAGCGCGCTGGTCATCGTCTTCGGGTTCATCGACCTCGCCTCCGCGAGCCCGTTCATGATCAAGTACGAGGCGCCGATTTCCAGTCTCGCGGTCGGCGTGATGTTCGCCCTCGGAGCGCGGGGCAAATCGATCATCCAGGAACTGGTCGAGCAACAGGCTCCCGATGCGTCCGACGACGGCCCGGAGATGCAGCGGTTCTTTCAGCTCATGACGGCGATGTGGGCGGCCTATTTCATCGTGAAGGCCGGGGTCTATCTCTGGATTGGAGAGATCATGACGATCGAGCGCGCGCTGGAGGTGCGCCCGATCATCAGTTTCGTTAGCCTCGGCGCCATGATGGCGCTTTGCACCCAGGGTAGGTTCCTGTTCGCCGTGTGCGAGCGGCTGGGCCTGTTGCCCAGTCCGACCGAACCAGACGCGCCGCGTTCCTGAGCGTGGAGCGCCCTATTTCAGGTGTCGGGCGAGGTGCTTGTTCATCTCGAACATCGTCACCTTGTCCTTGTCGAAGACCTTCTTGAGTTTCTCGTCGGCGAGGATTTCGCGGCGGTCGGCCGGATTTTGCAGGTTGTGGGTGCGGATGTAGTCCCACACCTTGCTGACCACCTGGCCGCGCGAGACCGGGCCCGCGCCGACCACGGCGGCCAGCTCCGCCGACGGCTGGAGCGGCTGCTGAAGCGCATTGGTCTTGGCTCCTCCGCCGGCCTTGGTCTTGGCCGGGGCCTTCTTCTTCTCCGGGGTCTTTGTCGGCATTGGTTCTCTCCGGTCCTTGCACGGGAATCGCTCGTCCCACCGTCGTCCCCATAACGCTTCCGGGACGACGCCGCCACAACAGTCCTTAGCTTACCCGGCTGCCGCGCGATACCATTCCGGCTTACGCTTCTCTCGGAAAGCTGTCGTGCCCTCCATTCCCTCCGCCGTATGGCGCTGATCGGCGCTTTCATGCGCCAGCGTGTTCATCTGACGATCATCCAGCAGCAAACCGTTGGCACCGAGGAAGGAGCGCTTGGTCATCGCGATGGCGCCGGGAGCGCCTAGGAAGACGGAGTCGAGCACCTCGGCAAGTCGCGCCTCGGCGCGGTCGGGATCGACGATCTCGTGGACGAGATTGATGCGCAGCGCCTCCTCGGCGCCGAATCGCTCCCCGGTCAAGGCATAGCGGCGGGTGTGGCGCAGGCCCATCGCGTGGACCATGTGGGTGGAGATCGGGGTCGGGGCGACGCCGACCCGCACCTCGGTCAATCCGAAGATGGAATCGGGCGTCGCCAGCGCGACATCGACGCAGCAGACCATGCCGCAGCCGCCGCCGAAGCAGGCCCCGTGGACCATCGCGACGGTCGGCTTGGGGAACTCGTTCAGCAACTGCATCGCTCGGGTCGTGGCCATCGAGGCCGCGTAATTCTGTTCCGGGCCGTATTGGGCGGCGATTCCCAGCCAAGTGATGTCGGCGCCCGCCTGGAAATGCCGGCCGGCCCCGCGCAGGACCAGGCAGCGAACCCGCGGGTCGGGCGACAGGCGCTCCAGCCCGGCGATGAGTTCGCCTAGGAGGTCCTCGTTGTAGGCGTTGCCCACCTCCGGGCGGTTCAGGGTGGCGGTGGCGACGCCGCGAGCGTCGATGTCGAGGAGAACGAGGGGCATGGGCTTGTCTTTCGATACATGCGCTCAAAGCGCCAGGGTTTTCACGCCCAGCGCGGGCCCAGCGCCGCTGAGGCGGCAATTCCGCCCTCTGGACCATGTGGATGGTCACTTATATCAGAGCCTGGGCGCCCGCCCAGTGGGTTGCTCATTGGCACGTCGTCACAAGGCCACTTTCGCCGGATCGGTGTTGGCGCCGCAGACCACCACGCCGACCCGCGCGCCCGGCGGTGCGGTGAAGGCGCCAGAGGTCAGCGCGGCCAGCGCGGTCGCGCCTCCCGGCTCGGCTATGAGGCGCATTCTGTCCCACAGCAGGCGCTGGGCGGCGGCGATCGCGGCGTCGGACACCAGCACGGATGCGGAGACATGGTCCTGGGCGATGGGAAACATCAGGGCTCCGACCTCGCGCGCGCCGAGACTGTCGGCGGCTATTCCCCCGACCGAAGCGACCACCGGGCGGCCGGCCTGGAGCGCGTCGTGCAGCGCTGGACAGCCCTCCGGCTCGACGCTGACTACCTGGGCTCTCCCGGCGTACCACGCCGCGATGCCGCCGATCAGACCGCCGCCGCCGACCGCGACCAGGATATGGGTCAGCTCCGGTGCGTCCATCTCGAATTCGCGCCCGACGGTGCCTTGGCCGGCGAGGACGTCCGGATGGTCGTAGGCGTGGATATCAAGCGCGTCGGTCTCCGCCTGGCGCACGCGGCAGGCGGCGAATGCCTCGGCATACGTAGCGCCAGTCCGGACCACGCGGGCGCCATAGCTTTGGATCCGGGCGACCTTCGCGGCGGGGGTGGTTTCGGGAACGAATATCTCGGCGCTGAGGCCAAGCCCCCGGGCAGCAAAGGCGACCGCAGCGCCGTGATTGCCGCCTGAAGCGGCGATCACGCCATGCGCCGGTCGTTCAGTGGCCAAGAGCCTGTTGAACGCGCCGCGAGGTTTGAAACTACCGGCATGCTGGAGCAGTTCCAGCTTGAGCACGACGGGGTCGGACGGGTCGGCTTGGAGTTCGTCGACACGCAGCACGGGCGTGTGCCGAACATACGATGCGATGCGCGCGGCGGCGACCGCAATAGACGTGCGATTCGTCATGATGCTCGAACGCTCGCATGGGCCGGCATTATCAGCAAGTGACACATTAAACTGCTTCCACTTTCTCGCGAACCGGCTCAGAGTATGGACTCATGACGCAAGTGACACGGGTGCATGGAACGTGCGTTGCCCGTGATGGAGCGGGAGTGCTGCTGTTGGGTCCGCCCGGCGTCGGCAAGTCCGACCTTGCGCTCCGCCTGCTGGCGCGTGGGTTCGAGCTAGTCGCCGATGATCAGGTGATCATCGAGGACGGTGTCGCGCACGCCCCGACCACGCTGGCTGGACTCCTGGAGGTGCGCGGTCTGGGCATCCTTCGGATGCCACACGTGGCGACGGTACGGATCGCGCTCGCGGTCGCCCTTGCCGAGGCCGATCGATTGCCGGCTCCGGCCCGCTACGCTGCCCTCGACGTGCCGTTGGTGCGGGTGCGCGGGGAGACCGCCTCCGCACCCGAGCGGGTGGCGCTCGCTCTGGATTGCGCGCTCCACCTTGTCGAACAGGTCGCGGGGGCGTTCACATCGTGACTGATCCGGTATCCGTCGTGATCGTAAGTGGGCTGTCCGGTGCCGGCAAGCTGTCGGTGCTGCGCGCGCTAGAGGATCTCGGCTTCGAGGCGGTGGACAATCCGCCGCTGGCGATGCTTGAGGATATGATCCATCGAGCGCGGCGCAGCCTCGCCATCGGGGTCGACGCCCGTACCACCGGATTCGACGCCACCTGGGTGCTGGAGGCCCTCGCGCGGATGCGCGCTGATCCCCGGCTGCGCGTGGAGTTGATCTACGTCTGGGCCGAGGACGCCACCTTGCTGCGCCGCTTCTCGGAGACGCGCCGGCGCCACCCGCTCGCGCCGCAAGGACGGGCGGCCGACGGAATCGCGCAGGAGCAGACGCTGATCGGTCCGTTGCGGGAGGCCGCCGACCTGGTGCTCGACACCTCCGACCTACCGCTGGCCGCCATGCGGGGGCTGGTCGAGCGGCGCTACGGCACCGCAGGCGCGGCCGGGGCGGCGGGACTGTCGATCGCGCTGGTCTCGTTCTCCTACGCCCACGGCCTGCCCCGGGACGCGGACCTGGTCTTCGACGCGCGGTTTTTGCGGAACCCGCACTATGACCCCATATTACGGCCCAAGACGGGGCTTGACCCGGACGTGGCAGCCTATATCGATGCCGACCCGGACTTTCCGACCTTTCTTCGCATGATCCAGGATCTCTTGAGGCTTCTCTTGCCGAGGTTTACCCAAGAGGGCAAGAAGTACGCCACGATCGCGGTCGGCTGCACCGGGGGGCGCCACCGCTCGGTTCATATCATCGAGAGGCTGGCACTGAATTTGGGGAACGACGAGGCGGGATGGCGACTGCACATCGCCCACCGCGAACTGGCCCGCGAGGGTCTGTCTGCCGCCTTCCTGGCGGACCGGCCGGCCCGGCGCCCGGCCGGGAAGGCCTGAGACCCACGCCATGACCGCCTGCAAGGACCCGCTTCGCACCCCATGATCGGCATGATCCTCGTAACCCACGGCCGCTTGGCGGTGGAGCTGCGTTCGGCGATGGAGCACGTCGTCGGCACCCAGCGGAACGTCGACACGATCTGCATAGGCCCCGACGACGACATGGATAATCGGCGCGCCGAGATCGAGCGGGCCATCGAGCACTGCGACACCGGCGACGGCGTGGTGTTGCTAACCGACATGTTCGGCGGCACGCCCTCGAACCTCGCGATCTCCATGATGGAGCGCAAAGGCGTCGAAGTGATCGCCGGGGTTAATCTGCCGATGCTGGTGAAGCTGGCCAAGGTGCGCTCCAACCAGCCGTTGGCCGACGCCGTCGATTGCGCCGAGGCGGCGGGTAGGAAATACATCGCCGCCGCCAGCCACGTCCTGCATGGCTGCAAAGCCAACGGGGTTCGAGACCGCGGATGAGCGGCCAGGGGCCGCGCGCGCCAGCTGACGCCGACCCTGGGGCGTCCGATCCCGGCCGCGCGCCGGTCCTCAGCCGGATCGTCGTCATCTCCAACAAGCGCGGCCTGCACGCCCGCGCGGCGGCTCGATTCGTGACCCTCGCGGAGCGTTTCGGCGCCGCCGTCGACGTGCTGCGCGACGGCCAAAGTGTTTCGGCCCGATCCATCATGGGCCTGATGATGCTGGGCGCCGGCCAGGGGGCGGAGATTGAGTTGAGGGCTGAAGGTTGGGACGCGCGCGAGGCACTGGATGCGCTCGTCGCTCTGGTCGAATCCGGCTTCCATGAGCAGGACTGAGCCGCCGCCGCCACAACACAAGCGATTATCGGGGCGTGCTTCGCGCGCCTCCGACCGGATCCTGGCGACGTTTGTCGGTATTCCCGTCTCCCCCGGCGTGGCGATCGGGCCAGTATTCACCGCCGCCGAGCCTGTGCCCGTGATCACTCGGGTCTGCGTCGGCGAGGCGGAGCATCCTGCCGAGACGACGCGCCTGGAGAAGGCGATCGCGCAGTCGCGCCGCCAACTCCGCAAGCTCCAGGCGCGCCTCGCCCAGCTCCCCGAGGATAGTCAGGCCGAACTAGCCCCGCTGATCGAGGCCTATCTGCGGATGTTGAGCGGCTCGCGACTGATCCGGGGCGCTCGCGCTCGCATCGCCGAGCGCTGCCGGTCAGCCGAGAGCGCCACGGTCGAGGAGGCCGAGGTTATCGCGGCGGCGATCATGGAGCAGGCCGAGCCGGGGATGCCTGCCGAGGATCGGGCCAGCCTGCAGCGCCGGGCCGACGAAGTGCGCGAGATCGCGCGTCGGCTGGTGCGAAACCTGACACTGGCGCCGTTTCGCAGCTTCGCCGCTCTTCCCGACGGCGCGATCCTGGTCGCCGAGGGGCTGCGCCCGGCCGATGCCGCACTTCTGGATCCGGCGCGCGTGGCTGGCGTGGCCACCGAGGAGGGCGGTGCCGATGGGCATACGGCGGTGATGCTGCGTGCTCTGGGCGTGCCCGCGGTACTCGGCGTTCCGGGTCTCGCCCATGCGATCCGCCCGGGCGACACCGCGACCGTCGATGGGACGAGCGGGCGGGTGACGCTGAATCCGGACACCGCGATGCTGGCCACGGCGCGGCGTGGCGTGACCGCTTTCGCCCGCGAGCGCCAGCGCTTCCTGCGCCTGCGCGGACTGCCCGCCGAGATGGTGGGCGGCGAGAAGGTCGAACTGCAAGCCAACATGGAACTGCCGTTGGAGCTACCGCGCATCCAGCAATCGGGCGCGCTGGGGATCGGCCTGCTGCGGACCGAGTTCCTGTTTATGAACCGCGAGACCGTGCCCGACGAGGACACGCAGACAGAGAGCTACCGCGCGATCATCGAGGCGATGGGAGGCGGCGCTGTCACGGTGCGCGTTCTGGACTGGGGCGGCGAGAAGGACATCGATGCCTTGGCCACCGAGGGTGTGGTGCCGGACGTCGCCGATGCGAACCCGGCGCTCGGCCTGCGTGGCATTCGCCTGCTGCTTCGCCACCCGGCCCTGCTGGAGACGCAGCTGGCCGCCATCCTGCGCGCCGCTTCCGCCGGGCCGGTACGGGTGATGCTGCCGATGGTCACGACGGTGGCCGAGGTGCGTGCGGCGCGGGAGATCTACGAGCGGGTGGCGCGGCGGTTGCGTCGGCGCGGCGAGCGATTGCCGGAGAAACTGCCGCCGCTTGGGGTCATGATCGAGACGCCCGGTGCAGCGCTCGCCGCCGACGCCCTGGCGCTGGAGTCGGATTTCTTCGCGATCGGCACCAACGATCTGACCGCCTACACGCTCGCCGTCGATCGCGGCGAGAGCGCGGTGGCGGAGCTGTACGACCCGCTGCATCCGGCGGTTCTTCGCCTGGTGCAGTTCGCGACCGAGGCGGCGCTGCGAATGCGGATGCCGGTCTCGGTCTGCGGCGAGATGGCGGCCGATCCGCGCCTCATTCCGCTGCTGTTGGGCTTGGGCCTCCGGAGTTTCAGTATGAACGCTGCCGCGGTGCCGCGGGTCAAGCAGGCGGTGCGCGCGGTCACTATCGATGACTGCGCCCGTTTCGCGCGCCGGGTCATGGAGCAGTCCGATCCTGGGCGGATCCGCGAGCTGATCGAGGCGGGAATCGATCCGCTCCGCTGACCCGCCGACACTCCCGCAGCGAATCTCCCTTGGATGTCCGACCTGAAGCAGGCCTGCTGAGCGCGCGGAGAGGCTTCATGTCCAAGATTTCACGAACGGAGCCAAGCTTTTTTTAGACGGCGGATCGCTTCCGACCGAACGTCTTAACGACTCCATAACCAATCTTTTTTTAGACTAGGATCATTCCGGCGGTCCGTAGCCCATCGGACGGGATCACAGAGGTCTTTCAAAAATGACGACAACTTCCTCGACGACCACCCTCCCGTCCTACGCGACGACGTTTCGGCCCGCTCAGTCGATGTTGGTGGGCGGCACCAAGGTCTTTTATTGGGATAATCTCGTGAATTGGGCGAACGGCGTTCTTCCCGGCGAAGCGGGGGGGCTCGCGGACATCGACATCTCGTCCGGCAGTCCTGGGATAATGGTTGACGACCTCGGCTCATTAACGATTAACAGCCTGACCTTCTCTCCGGGAGCCCCGGCACTCGAAATCTCGATGCAGTCGCGGCTTGTCATAGATCAAGCTGTAACGACAGGTGTGATTAAACTAGATGCTGGTGCCAGGCTGCTTGAACCAAATTCAGGGATGTCCTACGTGACGCTTTATGGTAATGCCTCTCTCGTTGAATACGGTGGAGTTCCGAGAGGTTACGTTCAATTCAGCCCCACATCTGGCACAACCGGTAGTCTTTACATCTCGGAGCCAGTATTGGCGACCGCTAGCTCACCCGGTTCGGATCCACAGTCGATCACCAATTTTTCGGTTGGGGACAATATCTACATCGAAGAAACGCAGACTGGTCCTCTTACCGCGACTTACACGCCTAGTTCCAGCGGAGCGGGCACGCTCTTGATCAGTAACGAGGCTACGCCCGTGTATCGATTCAGCAATTTCTCGGGAGACGCGACGCTAAACTATCAGGCTATCGAAACAACTGTCGTCGACCCGTTGACAGGCAAGGCAGGGGTTCCCGCGCTCGACGTCTTCGTCTCCACGGCCCCAAAGCCGCCAACCTCCTCGACGCCGCCGACCTCCTCGACGCCGCCGACCTCCTCGACGCCGCCTACCTCCTCGACGCCGCCTACCTCCTCGACGCCACCCACCTCCTCGACGCCACCCACCTCCTCGACGCCGCCCACCTCCTCGACGCCGCCCACCTCCTCGACGCCGCCGCCCGTCCCACCGCCTGTTTCCTCGGGGCCGACGCTGACCGGTCCGGTGATCCCGCAGGCAACGGTCGCCGGCGAAGTCGTCGGTCTGGTCCTGCAAAACCCGACCTCGGCTGCATTGACGGCGCGAGAGATCACGTTCGGACAGGAGTTCACCGCAGGGCAGGTTCCGGCGGGCACCCAACTCGTCGCCATGATCGGAGGTCGCGCAGTCGCCGTCCAGATGGACGTGAAGACCACGAACCCGGACGGCTCCGTGGCGATGGCGGTGCTGACGATGGAGCAGCCGGCGATCGCCGCTGGCGTGTCCACCCCGGTCATGCTCGCCCTCGCTCCAACCGGCACGGGACCCGGAACGCCGGTCAACATCGCCGCCATGGCCGCGCCCGGCTCGTCCTATAATCTCGTGATCAACCTAACGCTGCACAACGGCGATGGCAGCACCACGCCGGTGACCATCAACGCCGCGCAGGCGCTCGCGGCAGCCTTGAAAAGCGGGTCCTACACCACCTGGCTGAGCGGACCGCAAGCGACCCAAGTGCGCGTCGACGTGCCGGTCGCGGGCGCGCTGCACGTGACGCTGGACATTACCGACTACGCCGACGGCACGACCTCGACCGACGTGTCGTTCAACAACGACATCGCGATGACGGCGACAGGCGGCACCGCCGTCTACGACGCCACCATCACCCAGAACGGCGCGGTGGCGTTCCAGCAGAACGCGATCACGCAGTATCAATACACCGAGTGGGACCAGACCTTCACGAGCAATGGCGCGCCCGGTGTGAACGTTCAGCACGACATCGCCGCCCTGGAGAAGACGGGGCTGATCCAAAACTACGATCTGACCACCGGCGTAGCCACGTCGCAGATCACCGGCACCGAGACGACACAGTTGAAAAGCGCCGGGTTCGACAGTGTCCTGAGCAATGCCGGCATCTATGAGGGGATGCCGGACACCGGCGGTCGCTGGGACATCGGGACGACCACCGAAGCCAATGCGCTCTGGTTGATGACGCAGAGTGCGACCGCCGCGGAATATGCCCTCGATCAGGCGAACGCGGCGGGCAGCATCCCCTGGCACATGTTCGACCCGACGACCGGCACCTATCTGACTGCGGCGGCCTACCCCACTTTGTGGGTGGATCCGCGCGGTGGCACCACCGTCGGCAATGGCACCATCGCCCTGACCCAGCCGCTGCCCACTGCCGCACAAACCGGCTGGACCCTCGACCCGGCGCATCAGCCAGACAACGACTACGTCGCCTATCTGATGACAGGGGACCAATATTTTTTGGACCAGCTCAACGCTCAGGCCTCCTACGATGTGCTTTCGGCGCGCCCAAATACCAACAATGCGAGTGTACTCAATGGCCGCCAGGGCGCCGCAGGCATCGTCGCCGACGGTTATGTGCAAGTGCGCCAAGCGGCATGGAGCCTGCGCGAGATCGTCGAGGCGGCCGCCGCCAATCCCGACGGATCGGCCGAGAAGGCATACTTTACGCAGGTCGAAAACAACAATTTCAATTATCTGCTCACATTCGTGAGCACCTTGAATGAGGGCCAGGCGACCGGCTGGATGCCAGGCAGCTATCCCGCCGGATTCATCGCGTCGTGGCAGCAGGACTATTTCGCGACGACGGTGGCCCTGGCGGCCGAACAAGGCAATGCCGCCGCCAAGCAACTTCTGGGATGGGAGACCAACTTTCTCGCCGGACGGTTCCTGAACGCGGCGAACGGGTTCAGCCCCTATCTTGGGGAGCAGTATATGCTGGCGGTCGACTCCCCCCCGGGAACGCAGATCGGCAGCGCCTTGCAGACTTGGTCCGCCATCGCGGCACAGACGTTGGCGACCGGCGGCGACGGCGCTACCGCGGCCACGCTGATTACGAACCTGAACTACGCACAGGGCGCGCGCGCCGCGTTGGCCGGAGACGTCACTGTAACGGAGGACGTGCGCGCGATCCAAGCGTTCGGCTGGATCAACGCATATACCGGAGCCAATTCCATCGCGCAGTCGAGCGCGGACTTCAACATCGCGCCCCGGCTGTCGGACGGCAATCTCCTGACCGCAAACAACATCATCATCACGTCAGACGCCATCGCCAAGGTCATCCAGGGCAGCGCCACCGCCGACCAGCTCATCTACGAAATTGGCGGCGGCAACGTGACCTTGCAGGGCGGCGCCGGCATGAACATCCTGTTCGCCGGCAGCGGTGCCGACACGCTCGCGGGCGGATCGAACAACGACTATCTGTTCGCCGGCAGCGGTGCGGACACGCTTTCGGGCGGCGCCGGGGTGAACTACATGCAGGCCGGAACTGGAGCGGATACGTTCGTGCTTTCGGCGAGCCAGGCAGCGACGGACACCATCGCCGACTTCAAGGTCGGCATCGACCATCTGCACGTCCTCGGCACCACCGGCTCTGCGCTCACCGCGTCGGCCATCACCAGCCTGCTTGGGTCCGTGACCTCGGACGGTGCCGGCGGGTCGGTTCTCCACCTCGCTGCCGGGCACAACGTCACGCTGGCCGGGATCGGCGCCAGCAAGTTGTCGAGCGCGATGTTCAACTGACCGAAGAGTCGGCTCCCGCCGGCACGTTGGCTTCCAATTCGGCGATCCAGGCGCGCGCATTCCCATCGGACGGCGCGCGCCAGTCGCCGCGTGGCGACAGCGACCCGCCGGCCGTCACCTTGGGGCCGTTCGGCATGGCGGAGCGCTTGAACTGGCTCGTGGCGAAGAACCGCTGCAGGAAAACCCGCAGCCAGTGGCGGGTTTCCGCGAGCGTGTAGCTTTGCCGGCGATCCTCCGGGAAACCGGGCGGCCATTCACCTCGGGCGGCATCCTCCCAGGCGCGCAGCGCGAGAAACGCGATCTTGGACGGTCGGAAGCCATAGCGCAGCGTATAGAACAGATTGAAATCCTGGAGCGCATAAGGCCCGACCGTCGCCTCGGTGCGTTGCGGCGCCTCGCCATCCGCGGCCGGGACCAACTCGGGCGAGATCTCCGTGTTCAGGATTGCCCGGAGGATCGCCTGTGCGTTCGGTGGGAATTGCTCGGATGCAATCACCCAGCGGATCAGGTGCTGAATCAAGGTCTTGGGCACCCCAGCATTGACGTTGTAGTGCGACATCTGATCGCCGACGCCGTAGGTACACCAGCCGAGCGCAAGCTCGGACAAATCGCCGGTGCCGATCACGATGCCGGCGTTCTGGTTGGCAAGGCGAAACAGATAGTCGGTGCGAAGCCCGGCCTGCACGTTCTCGAACGTCACGTCGTACACGGGCTCGCCGTGCGCGAACGGATGGCCGATATCGCCCAGCATGAGGTTGGCGGCGGGACGGATATCGAGTTCGCGATGCGCCACTCCCAGCGCGGCCATCAGGGCCAATGCGTTGGCCTTCGTCGTATCGCTGGTGGCGAAGCCCGGCATCGTGAAGGCCAGGATGTCGGTGCGCGGGCGCCCGAGCCGGTCGAACGCCCGCGCGGCGACCAGCAGCGCCTGGGTGGAATCGAGGCCGCCCGAGACGCCGATCACCGCGCGCTTGATCCCGGCCGCCTGGAGTCGCTGGGCGAGGCCGGAAACCTGGATGTTGTAAGCCTCGTAGCAGTCCTGCGCGAGCCGCTCGGGGTCGGCCGGCACGAAGGGGAACCGCTCGATCGGACGCTCGAAGCCGATGTCATCGGTCGGCGGGTCGGCCCGGAACGCGATGCTTCGCCACCCGCCCGCCGCCAGCGCCCGGCGATTGTCGTCGAACGTCCCCATCCGCATCCGCTCCTGACGGAGCCGGTCGAGGTCGATGTCGGCGAAGGCGATTCGTTCCGCGTCCGGGAAACGGTCGGTCTCGGCCAGCTTCGTGCCATTCTCGAAGATGGTGGCTTGGCCGTCCCAGGCGACGTCGGTGGTCGACTCGCCGACCCCGGCCGCCGCGTAGAGGTAGGCGGCAAGGCAGCGGATCGACTGGGACTGGCACAGCAGACGGCGGGTGTCAGCCTTGCCGATCGTAATTGGGCTGCCCGAGAGATTCGCCAGTACGGTCGCGCCGGCCAGTGCCGCGAGCCCGCTGGGCGGGATCGGAACCCACAGATCCTCGCAGATTTCGGCATGGACGATCAGGCCCGGAATGTCCTCGGCGGCGAACAGCAGATCGAGGCCGAACGGCGCCGGCTGGCCGGAGACCGTGCAGACCGCATCACGCCAGCCAGCGCCGGCGGCAAATTGGCGCGGCTCGTAGAACTCCCGGTAGTTAGGCAGGTACGCCTTCGGCACCACGCCCAGAAGCCGGCCGCGCTGGATTGCCAATGCGACGTTGTAGACTCGTCCGAAATGGCGGAGCGGGGCGCCGACGATCAGCAGCGGGGTCAGCGCGGCGGATTCCGCGATCAGCCGTGCCGCCGCCTGCTCCACGGCGTCGAGTAGCGCGTCCTGCAAGCGCAGATCGTCGATCGCGTACGCCGACAGCGCGAGTTCGGGGAACACCGCGACGGCGGCGCCGCGGTCGTGGCACTGGCGCGCGGCACGCAAGATCGCCTCGACGTTCGCTGCTGGGTCGGCGAGCGCGGCGCGGACGGTACAGGCGGCGACGCGGGCCAAGCCGTGACGATAGATCGACCGGAAGCTCACCCCTTGCGGGCGACTTCCGCCATCATGGAGCGAATGAACGCCCCGCCCGCTTCGATGGCGTGCCGGCCGGCCTTCAGCTCGGGGTGAAACAGGTGCCAGACATGCGGTGCCTCGGGCCAGATCTGGAGGTCGACCGGCACGTCCGCCATGCCGGCCACGCGAGCCAGCCGAAGCGCGTCGTCGAGCAGGATTTCGACCGAACCCACCTGGATCAGCAACGGCGCGATCCCGGCGAGGTCGGCGTAGATCGGCGCGGCGAGCGGAGCCCGCTTGTCCGCGGCACCCAGATAATGTCCGGCCATCTCCAAGAGAACGGCCTTCGTCACCGTGGGGTCGCGCGCGACATTGGCGGTGATGCTGTCGCCCACGCCCTCCATGTCCACCCACGGCGAGATGGCCCAGCCGCAAGCCGGCTGGGGCAATCCGGCGTCACGCATGGCGACCAGCGCGGCGACCACCAGCCCGCCGCCGGCGCTGTCGCCGGCCAGCGCGATGCGGCCGGGATGCAGCCCCTGGCTCAGCAGGAAGCGGTAGGCCGCTACCGTATCCTCGACCGGCGCTGGGAACGGGTGCTCGGGCGCGAGGCGATAGTGCAGCGCGAGGGTCCGCGCCCGCGCCGCGCGACCGACCGCCGCGACCATGTGTCGATGGCTCGCCAGGGAGCCGACGACGTAGCCGCCGCCGTGCAGGTAGAGCACCGCCGAGTCATGTCGGGCATCCGGCGTCGAGGTCCACTCCGCCTCCACTCCGTTCGCCGTCATGGGTTCGACCGTCACATCGTCCGGCGTCGGATAGAGCAGCGCCAACATGTCGAAGTCGAGCCGCTGGCGCGCGGTGTCGGCCGCTCGCTCGCGCGCGGCAAGCTTCGCGCAGAGGGCGGCGATTTCCGGGTCTTTCATGCTCGTCTCCTTGTCAGGCCGCCAGCAGCGTCTCCGCCGCGACATGGGCAAAGCCCAGATCGTGCGCCACCGCCGCGTGCGTGACTTTACCGGCGTGGATGTTCAGCCCGGCGCGCAAATGCGCATCCTCCGCGATCGCCCGCCGCCAACCCTTCTCGGCGAGCGCCATCACGAAGGGCAGCGTCGCGTTGGTCAGCGCGAAGGTCGAGGTACGCGCGACGGCGCCCGGCATGTTGGTGACGCAGTAATGTACCACCCCCTCCTCGACGTAGGTGGGCGCCGAATGGGTGGTCGGGCGGCTGGTCTCGAAGCAGCCGCCCTGGTCGATGGCGATATCAACCAGCACCGAGCCGGCGCGCATCGCCCGCACCATCGCCCGCGTCACCAGCTTGGGCGCCGCCGCGCCGGGCACCAGGACCGCGCCGATCACCAGGTCGGCGCCGAGGACCGCGTGTTCGATCTCGGCGGCGGTCGCGAACAGCGTGGTCGCACGGGGGCCGAACTGGAGGTCCAGCTCCTTCAGCCGAGGCAGCGACTTGTCGAGGATGACAACGCTCGATTCGAGCCCGACCGCCATGCGCGCTGCGTTGGTGCCGGAGACGCCGCCGCCCAGGATCACCACCCGGGCCGGCGCCACGCCCGGCACGCCACCCAAAAGGATGCCGGCGCCGCCTTGCTCTTTCTCCAGGCAATGCGCGCCGACCTGCACGGCCATCCGCCCGGCCACCTCGCTCATCGGCGCCAATAGCGGCAGGCTGCCGTGCCGATCGGTGACGGTTTCGTAGGCGATGCAGGTAGCGCCCGAGCGGACCAGCCCGTCGGTCTGCGCGCGGTCGGCGGCGAGGTGGAGGTAGGTGAAAAGGACCTGCCCCGCGTGCAGGCGCGCGATCTCGGCGGGCTGCGGCTCCTTCACCTTCACAATCAGATCGGCGGCGAACACCGACTCGATGTCGGCCAGGCGGGCGCCGGCGGCGACGTACGCCTCGTCGGCGATCCCGATGCCGGCGGCGGCGGCGTGCTCCACCCGGACCTCGTGGCCGTGCGTCACGAGTTCTCGCACGCCGGCCGGGGTCAGTCCGACGCGGTATTCATGCGTCTTGATCTCCTTTGGGACTCCGATCCTCACTGATTCGCTCCTGTGTCGTTCAGTCGGGAAATGGGAACTCCCGGAGGTAAGTCACGTAATCGTCCTCGACGTCGATGCGCAGCGTGGCGAGGACGCGGACGACGGCGTTGTAGAAGGCGATGGTCAAGGTCAGGTCGACCAGCCTCTCGGTGTCGAGATGGCGCCCGAGGGCGGCGAATGTCGCTTCCGCCATCTCCCCGTTCTCGGTCATCTCCCGCGCCGCGCGCAGCACCAGCCGCGCCGGCTCGTCGAGCGAGGTCGCACGTCCGGCGGTGTCGTCGATCAGCGCGCTTATGTCGGCGTCGACGACGCCGAACTCCCGGCCCAGCTTGATGTGATGCGACCATTCATAGGGCGCGCGGGCGAGCCAGCCGACTTGCAGGATCGCCAGTTCGCGAAGCCGCGGGTCGAGGCGGCTTTTGTGGCGGATGAAGCCGCCGAGGGTGGAAAAGGCACGCAGCCCGTTCGGCGAGTTGACGAGCGCCTTGAACAGCGCGATCGGCCGCTTGAGCAGATCGCGGTCCTCCGCCGCGACGTCGGCGGGCTCCAGGTAGGGAACGCGCGCCATCGCGTTCAGGCCGCCGCGCTCGGGCGTGCTTTCATGCGCTCGTACCACGCGATGATAGTCTGGTTCTCCTGGTTGAGCGTCTGGCCGACGCCGTTGGCGAAATCGAGGAAGCAGAATAGGAAGATGTCGGCGAGCGTGAGGCGGTCGCCGCAGACGAACCGCCGTCCCTCGATCATGCGATCGAGGCGGGTCAGCCACTCTTGCGCGATCTGTTTGAGGTCGTCGGCGGCCTGCGGAATGCAGTGGATGCGGGTCTGGAACATCTTCAAGCCGCCCGAGTAGCGGAACCCGTTGCCGATCGGTTCGACGATGTTGAGGTCAAGACGGCGAACCCACATCCGGGTCTCCGCCCGCTGTTCCGCGGTGGCGCCGATCAGGCTCTGGCCGGGGTTCTTCTCGTCGAGGTACTCGCAGATCGCGATGATTTCCGAGATAACCATGCCGTCGTCGAGCGCGAGTGCTGGGAGTTGGCCGAACGGGACCTTTTCCATGTAGGCGGGCTGGCGGTTCTCCCCGCCCCGCAGATCGACTTCCTGGCGGGGGATCTCGATGCCACGCTCGGCCATGAACATGCGGACGACGCGCGGGTTGGGGCCGATCGAGTTGTAGAGCAGCATGGGGTTCCTTCCCGTTTAGAAGACCCCTCCCCCTAACCCCCTCCCGCAAGGGGAGGAGGGACTGGTTTGGGCGAGTCCCCGCTCCCCTTGCGGGAGGGGGTTAGGGGTAGGCCGGCGCGGGGTCGCGCTTAGCCTACCGCTCCAAACACATCGCGACACCCATCCCGCCGCCGATGCACAGCGTCGCCAACCCCTTCTTGGCGTCGCGCTTGCCCATCTCGTACAGCAGCGTCACCAGGATGCGCGCGCCCGAGGCGCCGATCGGGTGGCCGATGGCGATGGCGCCGCCGTTCACGTTCACCTTCGAGGTGTCCCAGCCGAGTTCCTTGTTGACCGCGATCGCCTGCGCGGCGAACGCCTCGTTCGCCTCGATCAGGTCGAGGTCGTCCGGCTTCCAGCCGGCGCGGCCGAGCGCCTTGCGTGCCGACGGGATCGGCCCGGTCCCCATCACCGCGGGATCCACTCCGGCGGTGGCGAAGGCGGCGATCCGGGCGAGCGGGGTGAGGCCGCGCCGCTTCGCCTCCGATGCGGTCATCACCACCACGGCTGCGCCACCATCATTGATGCCCGAGGCATTGCCTGCCGTGACCGTCCCGTCCTTGCTGAACGCGGGGCGCAGCTTGGCCATCGCCTCCATGCTGGAATCGTGGCGGATATACTCGTCCTGATCGACCACGGTATCGGCCTTGCGGCCCTTCACCGTGACCGGGGCGATCTCGTCGGCAAAACGCCCGGCCTTCTGCGCCGCCGAGGCCTTCTGCTGGGAGGCGAGCGCGAAGCGGTCCTGCTCCTCGCGGGTGATCTGGTAGGCGTGGGCGACGTTCTCCGCCGTATTGCCCATGTGGTAGCCGTGAAAGGCGTCCCACAGCCCGTCCTTCAGCATGGTGTCGATGAACTCGACGCCGCCCATCTTGGTACCGGCGCGCAGGTAGGCGGCGTGGCGGGACATGCTCATGCTTTCCATGCCGCCGGCGGCGACGACGTTGCTTTCCCCGGTGCGGACCTGCTGAGCGGCGAGCGCGATTGCGCGCAGGCCGGAGCCGCAGACCTGGTTGATGCCGAAGGCGGTCTTGGCGTCCGGAATGCCGGCGGCGCGGGCGGCCTGGCGGGCGGGATTCTGGCCTTCGCCGGCGGCGAGCACTTGGCCCAGGATCACCTCGTCCACCTCTGCCGGATCGACCTTCGCGCGTGCCATCGCCGCTTGCAGCGCGATCGTACCGAGCGCATGGGCTGGGGTGGAGCCGAGGGCGCCGCTGAAGCTGCCGACGGGGGTGCGCGCGGCGGAGACGATGACGATGTCGTCCATCCCTGGTTCTCCTGTGGGAGGGTTGCCTGATGGAGGTTACGCCCGATCCCCCGGTTGCGAAAGCCGCCGCCCCACGTGGTTCAGGGCTGGGGGAGGCGCCATTGGTCGCGGTGGTGCTGCCGCCGGGCGAGGGGTTCGGGCCGGGCCGGGCCGGCGCGGTCGCGCTGATCGTTCGCCGGCTGGTTGGCGTGCTGCCGGCGCTGGTCATTGGCGGACCACAATACGGACCGGTGTTCGATGACGCTCCGTTCCGCGCGGCCCGCCCGGTCAGGTGGTGGCCGGGCGGGGTCAACGCGCGCTACGCCGTCGCCGTTTCGCGCTTGCTGCGCCCGTTGCGCCCAGCGCTGATCGAGGTTCATAACCGGATCGAGGTGGCGCGGATGCTGGCGCGGCGGTTTCCGGCCACGCCGGTCAGCCTGTTTCTGCACAACGACCCGCAGGGGATGCGTCGCGCACGCTCGGCGCGTGAGCGGGCGGCGCTCCTGGCGAGCCTCGCGCGGGTCGTCACGGTGTCGGAGTTCCTTCGCGCGCGGCTGACACAGGGCGTGCCCGCCGGCAGATGGCCGATGCCCGAAGTGCTGCCCAACGCGATCGATCTCGCGGCGCTGCCGCCTTTCCGGGCTGAGCGGGATCAACTCATTCTCTTCGCCGGGCGGGTGGTCGCCGACAAGGGCGCCGACAGTTTCGCCGCCGCCTGCGCCCGCGCATTGCCCGCCCTGCCGGGCTGGCGCGCGGAGATGATCGGCGCCGACCGCTCCCGCCCCGACAGCCCCGACACCCCATTCGTGCGCGACGTGCGGCGCGGGGCCGAGGCGGCCGGCGTACGGATGCTGGGCTATCGCGACCATCCCGGCGTGCTCGACGCCATGAGCCGCGCCGCGATGGTCGTGGTGCCGAGCCGCTGGCAGGAGCCCTTCGGGCTGACCGCCCTCGAGGCGATGGCGTGCGGCGCCGCGCTGATCGCCGCCCCCCGAGGTGGCTTGCCGGAGGTCGCCGGCGATGCAGCGCTCTACGCCGATCCCGACGATCCCGCCGCCCTCGGAGATGCGATCGTGCGTGTGGCGCGCGACGCCGCGCTGCGAGCGAATTTCGCCGAGGCCGGCCGGGCACGGGCGCGTCGTTTCGGCCTAGAACAGGCCGCCGCCAGGCTGGCGGCGCTACGGAGCGAACTGGTTGAGGGATATATCGGGACGCGCGGCCCCGAATAGCTTCCGGAATTGGAACGGCTTGCTGATTATGCGCTGGCGAGATAGTCGGCCGGACGCAAGATGCGAACGCCACGCCAGGGATCGAGAGTGAGGAGGTCGTTGTCGCTGCTGACAATGACGGCCGCACCCGCTGCCAGCGCGAGGTCGAGGTATTTATTGTCGCCGGCGTCCCGGCACTCTGTCACCGTCACGTCCGGCTCATACCAGACCGCCCCCGAAATCAGTTGATCCAGCAGATCGTCGCGCAGTTCGGGGTCGAGAAAGCGCGACAGCCGAGCGCGGTGGAGGACCTCCCTGATCTCCTGGAATACCTGCCGCGATAGGACGACCTCACTGCTGGCGCGGGCCTTCCGAAACGCCCGGTAGGGGACGCCGTCCGAGTTCATTGCCGCTCCGACGAGCGTTGACGCGTCGAAGACGATCAGCGGCGCCGCTCGGATTTGTGCGCGGCAAGCTCCGTTTCGAGGATTTCCGGGGTGAGTCCCTTGACTCTCGCGTCGACGCCGAGGCGCTCCATCGCTTGGAGCAAGAGGTCATGGTCGGGCTCGCGGCGCAGGATGCGGCTCACGATGCGTCCAACCGCCTCGCGCTTGCGAGGATCGCCCAGCTCGGCCGCGGCGGTGGCTTCGACCGGAATCGTGACATTGACGGTTGTGCTCATGCCGACCTCCTTGCCGGGCGCGATATATGGCTATTCGCGGGTGAAGACGGCAAGCAGTTTCCCGGACGACCCTTTGTGCGCTTGCCGCCTGCCCGGAAATCATCATATCCGGGCTCTTCCGAACGAATGCAGGAACCGAGATGTCCCAGGCCGCCTCCGACCCCTCCCATCAAATCCCCGTCACGGTGCTGACCGGCTACCTCGGCGCCGGCAAGACAACGTTGCTGAACCGCATCCTCAGCGAGAACCACGGCCGCAAATACGCGGTCATCATCAATGAGTTCGGGGAGCTTGGCGTGGACAACGACCTCGTCGTGGACAGCGACGAGGAGGTGTTCGAGATGAACAACGGCTGCGTCTGCTGCACCGTGCGGGGCGACTTGATCCGCATCGTCGGCGGCCTGATGAAGCGGCGCGATCGGTTCGACGGCATCATCATCGAGACCACCGGCCTCGCCAATCCGGCGCCTGTCGCGCAAACCTTCTTCGTCGACGAGGGCGTGCGCGCGAAAACCCGGCTCGATGCCGTCGTCACCGTCGTCGACGCCAAGCACGTCCTGCAACGGCTGGACGACAGCCACGAGGCGGCGGATCAAATCGCCTTCGCGGACGTGATCGTGCTCAACAAGACCGACCTGGTGACCGAGGCCGAACTGAAGGTGGTCGAGGAGCGCATCCGCAAGATCAACCGCTTCGCGGTGATCCACCGCACCGAGCGCGCCGCCCTGCCGATCGCCGATGTACTGGATCGCGGCGCGTTCGACCTCGATCGGGTGCTCGAGACCGCGCCTGACTTTCTGACCGGAGCCGACGAGCACGAGCACAACGATGACGTCACTTCGGTCAGCTTCGAGGTCGAAAAGCCTATCGACCCGGAGAAGTTCAACATGTGGATCGGGATGCTGCTTCAGGAGAAAGGCGCCGATCTGCTGCGGACCAAGGGCATTCTGGCGTATCAGAACGAGGACCGGCGCTTCGCTTTCCAGGCGGTCCACATGATCGCCGACGGCGACTTCATCGGGAAATGGAAAGCCGGCGAGCCGCGCGTCAGCAAGATCGTGTTCATCGGCCGCGACCTCAACCGTCCGCAGCTTCGCCGCGGCTTCGAGGCCTGCCAGGTTGGCTGATCGGCCAGGCTTCCTGGTCGAGCAGCGCGGTACGAGGCGCGACCTCGGCGCCTTCATCGTCGCCGCGCGGTTCGACCGCGCGGGCAGTCTCCTCGCCTTCGCGCTGGGCGACGGCACGCTGCGTCTGGTCGATCCGGCGGATGCCGCGGCGTGGCGGGAGGTCGCGGTGCATGACGGCGCGGCGCTGACGCTCGCGCCCGATACCGTTCCCGCCGGCTTCATCTCCGGCGGCGACGACGGGCGGGCGCGGCGGATCGGCGGCGACGGGACGGTAAGCGATCTCGGCGTGTTCGGGATGAAATGGGTCGAGCAGGTCGCGACCCATCCGGCGGAGCGCAACAAGGGGCTGATCGCCTGCGGTGTCGGCAAGCTGGTCCATCTGTTCGACGCCGAGGGCAAGAAGCTGCGCGAACTGGAGCATCCGTCCACGGTCACGGGGCTGGGCTTCGACGCCAAGGGCAAGCGGGTCGGGGCATCCCACTACAACGGCGCGACGCTCTGGTTCGTCGCCAGCGACAGTCCGCGCCGGCTGGAATGGAAGGGCAGCCATATTGGCCTGGCGCTGCACCCGGAGGGCGAGGCGGTGGTCACCGCCATGCAGGAGAACGCGCTGCATGGTTGGGCGCTGCCCGGCGGCAAGCACATGCGCATGAGCGGCTATCCGGGCAAGACGCACTCGATGTCGTTCAGCCGGGGCGGCAAGTGGCTGGCGAGCAGCGGGTCGGACGCGATGGTGCTATGGCCGTTCTTCGGCGGCGGCCCGATGGGCAAGGCGCCGAGCGAACTGGCGGGCGGCGACGGCATCACCTGTACCCAGGTCGCCTTCCACCCACAGCAGGATATCGTCGCCGGCGGCTTCGCCGACGGGCTGGTGGTCGTGGCCGATGTCGCGTCATCGCGCATCGTGCCGATCATGCCGCCGGGCGGCTCGCCGGTATCGGCCTTGGCGTGGAGCCAGGACGGCGGGTTCCTGGCGATGGGCACCGAGGCGGGGGCGGCGGGGCTCGTCGATTTCCGGGCGCGGGCAGCTTAGGAGGGACGCATGGCCAAGTTCGTCATCGCACCACATATGCGGCTGCATGAGTGGGTCGCCGAGGAAAAGGGCTACTTCGCCGACCAGGGGCTCGACTACGAATTCCATGACGAACTGGTCTCCGCCACCGGCGCGCGCCACGATTTCGGCGACAAGGTCGGGGCATTCCAGACCTTCGAGAAGGGCCGCACGGCCGACATAAGCTGCGCGTGCCACTGGACGGTGAACGTCGCCGCCTCGCGTGGGTACGGCAAGCTGTACGCCGACTGCTACTCGGTCTCGCCCGCTGGGGTCTTCGTCTCGTCCAAGTCAGGGATACGGACACCCGATGATCTCGCCGGCATCCCGATTTCGGTCGGCTATCAATCGGGCAGCCACTACGCGAGCATCCAGGCGCTGGAGCAGTACATGCCCGCCGGCGACATTAAATTCTCGTTCGCCGACGGGCTTCTGTTCAAGCGGATGGAGAAGCTTCTCGACGGCGGGATCGTGGCGGCGTCGCTGTTCAGCGGACCCTACTACTTTCTGGAGCAGTTGGGATTCCGCAAGGTCATCGACACCACGTTCATGATGGCGTCCATGCTCACCGGAGAGCCCGACCCGGAAGACGTCCGCAAGTATTTTGCCGCTCTGCGCCGGGCCCAGTGCGACATCGACCTGCGGCCCGAGAAGTACACGCATCACTACCGTCGGGAGTTTCCGGAACGCTTCCACGCGACGATGGACACGCGGCGCTGGGGGCCCGGCGAGCGCCTGGTGTTTGAGCCATACACCAAGGAGGTGTTCGACGAGTCCTTCCGCTGGATCGCCGCGCACGGCATCTTCCCGGAGGGGCAGATGGGTTCCGGCGCCTATGATCGTGCCGTGGTCTCGGCGGAGTGACGCAGTCCCACGTCGTCGTCATTGGCGCCGGCATCATCGGCGCCGCGAGCGCGATCGAACTGCTGCGCGACGGCAACCGCGTCACGCTGCTCGAACCTGCCGAACCGGGCGGGGAGCAAGCGGCGAGCTTCGGCAACGGATGCTGGCTCTCGCCCAGCTCGGTCGTGCCGATGTCGGCGCCCGGCATCTGGCGCAAGGTGCCGGGATGGCTCGCTGATCCGCTCGGCCCGCTGACGATACGATGGCGGCATCTGCCGCGCATGATGCCGTGGCTCACCCGGTTCCTCGCCGCGGGGTCCACCGCAGCGAAGGTCGGCGCGACCGCGCGGGCACTGCGCCCCTTGGTGCTGGACTCGCCCGAGCGGCATCTGCGGCTGGCGCGCGAGGCCGGGGTCGGGGATCTCATCCGGCGCACGGGACTGCTGTACATCTTCCCGTCGCGCGCCGATTTCGAGGCCGAGGCGTTGGCCTGGACCGCGCGGCGCGACACTGGCGTGCGCTGGGTCGAGTTGAACGAGGACGAGCTGCGCCAGCGCGAGCCGGCGATCGACCGGCGCTACCGGTTCGGTGTGCTGGTGGAAGAGGGCGGGCATTGCCGTGATCCTGGCGCCTATGTCGCCGCGCTCGTGGGCCATGCGGAGGCACTCGGGGCGGAGCGTCGCGTCGCCCGGGCCACCGGGTTCCGCATCGAAGGCAAGCGTCTGCGTGCGGTGCGAACTGATGCCGGGGAGATCGGCTGCGACAAGGCCGTGATCGCCGCCGGCGCATGGTCGCGCACGCTCGCCGCCGAGGCCGGCGACGCCGTTCCGCTGGAATCGGAGCGCGGGTATCACGCCCTGATCAAGCACCCGGAGACTGCGCCACGCATCCCGCTCATGCCAAGCGACGGGAAGATGTCGGTCACCGGCATGGACGGAGGGCTGCGGATTGCCGGCCAAGTGGAGCTGGCGGGGCTGGAGGCGGGGCCGAATTGGCGGCGGGCGGAGATTTTGCGCGATTTCGCGCTCCGCCTGTTTCCCGGCCTGCCGCGCGATCTGTCGGCCGATCGCGTCGCGTTCTGGATGGGACATCGCCCGTCGATGCCCGACAGCCTGCCGTGCCTGGGGCCGGCATCGGCCTGCCCGGACATCATCCATGCTTTCGGCCACGGTCATGTCGGCCTGGCGGCGGGTGCGACCACCGGGCGGCTGGTCGCCGACCTAATCGGCGGAAAGGATTCGGGAATCGACATGCGACCCTATAGGGCGCAGCGGTTCGGCCGCGAATGAGGGGGATGATCGCGGCGCTCGCGCTGCTTCCGCAAATGGCCGGCGCGGCGACCTTGATGGCTGGGGCGGGGCGGCCCTACGCCCTGCCCAGCCAGGCCATCGCCGCCGCGCATGATGGCGACACGGTTGCTATCCAGCCGGGACGCTACGCCGATTGCGCCATCGTCCGCCCGAACAACCTGACGATCGAGGGCGTGGGCGCCGGGGTGGTGCTGGTCGGCGTCACCTGCGACGACAAGGGCATCCTGTTCGCCTTGGGCGATGGCCTCACGGTGCGCGACCTGACCCTTCAGGGCGCCCGCTCCTCCTACGAGAACGGCGCCGGCATCCGCGCCAACGGCAGCAACCTGACCGTGCAGCGGGTCCAGTTCATCGACGACCAGAACGGCATCCTGGCGGCGCCCGTCGCGGGCTCCGTCGTCCGCGTGCTCGACAGCACGTTCAGCGGCGATGGCCATTGCGCGGCCGACTGCGCGCACGGCGTATACATCAACCGCGTCGCCCGCGTGGAGATCGCGCACTCGCGTTTCCTCGGGACGCGCGAGGGACACGCGATCAAGTCCCGCGCCGAATCGACGACCGTGACCGATTGCACGATCGAGGACGGGCCGGCGGGAACCTCGAGCTACGCGATCGACATCCCCAACGGGGGCGACGTCCTGGTGGCGGACAGCCGCATCGAGAAAGGGCCGCATTCGGAGAACAAGGCCACCGCCATCATGATCGGCGCGGAGGGACTGAAGAACCCGACCCGGCATCTTGTGTTCCGCGGCAACCTGTTCATCAACGCCACCGGAGGCCCGTCCACGTTCGTCCGCAACCTGACACGCGCGCCGGCCGAACTGGTGGGCAACACGTTCCGCGGCGACCCGGTTACCCCACTCGCGAACTAACCCAAGGAGAGCATTCATGACCGATCGGAAGTTCACCCGTGCCGATCTCGAGGTACTGAAGCAATGGGACACGCCCACGATCTGCAACGGGCTGGAGATCACCAACCCGGAGCGCCGGGCGATCGGTTTCACGACCCAGCCGCTGGTTCCGATCGAGCCGAAGCTGCCACCGATGGTGGGGCTCGCCCGCGTCGGAATGATCCGCTCCAAGGAGGCGCCGCGCGGCAAGGTCGCGAGCCGGCTCGACTGGTACGACTACGTCGCCGAGGCGAACCTGCCGACCATCGTCGTGCTCCAGGACCTCGACGACACGCCGGGCTACGGCGCCTTCTGGGGCGAGGTGCATTCGACCGTCCACAAGGCGCTCGGCGCGCTCGGCTGCGTCACCAACGGGTCGTACCGCGACATCGACGCCTGGGCCGAGGGGTTCCAGATCATCGGCGGCATGGTCTGCCCGAGCCACGCGCACGTCCATCTTGTCGATTTCGCCAAGCCGGTGAATGTGCACGGCATGAACGCGGCGCATGACGACGTGATTCACGCCGACCGGCACGGCGCCGTGGTCATCCCCGCCGAGGCGGTGACCAAACTGCCCGCCGCGATCGATCTGATCGCCCGCCGCGAGAAGGTGATCCTCGACATCTGTCACGCGCCGGATTTCTCCGCTGCCAAGCTGCGCGAGGCGATTCGCAAGTCGGGCGAGATCCACTGAGCCGTGCCTGACCCGTTCTTCCCGCCGGACGAGCCCACCGCCGCCTCCGCGATCGCCGCGATCGCGGAGGAGTTGGAGGTGTTCGACGACTGGATGGACCGCTACCAGTACATTATCGAGCTGGGCCGCAAGCTGCCGCCGTTCCCCGAGGCGTGGATGGACGACGCGCACCGCGTCCCAGGGTGTCAGAGCAAGGTATGGATGGAGGTGGAGCAGCGCGACGAGCGGCTGTTTCTCGCGGGCGCGTCGGACGCGGCGATCGTCTCCGGCTTGGTGGCCTTGCTGCTGCGAGTCTACTCGGGGCGCGCGCCCGAGGAGATCATCGCGACCGATCCGGTATTCCTGCGCGACCTCGGATTGATCGAGGCACTGTCCACCAACCGCGGCAACGGCATCGCCGCGATGGCGCGCAAGATCAGGGCGGCGGCGGGGGCGTTCGTCGTGGCGTGATGGGGGTAGGGCGCGATCGTCAATGCCACCGCGCCAGCCGCTCCGCCGCCTCGATCATGTCGTCCTCCGGCCCGCAATAGCTGAACCGGACGAAGCGATTGCCACGCGTACGGTCGAAATCAACGCCGGGCGCGGCGGCGACGCCGGCCTCGGCGAGCATCCGGGCGCAGAGCGAGGTGCTGTCGTTGGAGCGTTCGGTGACGTCCGCGAAAAGATAGAAGGCGCCCTCGGCCGGACAAAGCAGGCGGAACCCCGCCGCTGGAAGGGCCGTCAGCAGATGGTCGCGTGCGCGGCGGTAGCGGGCGACGTTGCCCTCCAGTTCCGCGCCGCAGTCGAACGCCGCTTCGGCGGCGACCTGCGAGATGTGCGGGGCGCTGATGAACAGGTTCTGCGCCAGGCATTCGACCGGGCGGATTAGGTCCTCGGGCAGGATCAGCCAGCCGACCCGCCAGCCGGTCATGCTGAAGTATTTCGAGAAGCTATTGACCACCACCGCGTGCCGGCTGCCGGCCGCCGTCGCCAGCTTCGTCTCGTAGTTCAGGCCGTGATAGATCTCGTCGCTGATCAAGCGCACGCCGGCGGCCTCGCACCACGCCGCTATGGCCGCCAGTTCGTCCGGGTGCATCATGGTGCCAGCCGGGTTGCAGGGGCTCGCGACGATCAGCCCGTCGGGGGGCCGATCGAGCCTTTCGAGCATCGCGACGGTCGGCTGGAATCGGCTCTCCGGTCCAGTTTCGAGGATCACCGGCTCGAAGCCCAACGCAGTCAGGATGTTGACGTAGGGCGGATAGAACGGCGCGGCCATCGCTACCCTGTCGCCCGGATCGAAGGCCGCGAGGAAGGCGAGGGGGAAGGCGCCGGACGCCCCGACCGTGACGGCCACGCGCTCCGGCGCGACGTCGAGGCCGTACCAGTCCCGGTAATGCGACGCGATGCGGGCGCGCAGGGTTCGGCGCCCGAAGGCCTCGGTGTAGCCGAGAGGCGCGCCAGAGCGTAGCGCCGCGATTGCCGCCTCGCGGGCGCCGAGCGGCGCGCCGGTCCCGGGCTGGCCGACCTCCATGCGGATCACTCCGGGCGCGTCGGGCGCCAACGCGGCGGCGCGGGCGTTGGCCGCGGCGATCACGTCCATCACCATGAAGGGCGGCGCGAACGCTCCCTGACCGACCCTGAACATCAGCTGCTGCCGCCGACGGCGAGGCCGGCGCCGCGCGGATCGGCGGCCCACGCGCAGCTCTTCTCGGCCCCGGGCAGGCCGCCTCGGCAGACGACCGCGTTCGCCCGGCCTGGCTCCGGCACGGCGGCGGCCATCGGCGCGCCCGAGCGCAGCGCGTTGATCATTGCGACGGCCGTGGCGAGCCCGGCCGCCTCCTGGCCTGACCCCCCGACGGCGGCACGGAACGTCTGACCCTGCGTCGCAATCGCGGTGGCCAGCAGGGGCAGTGGCACCCCGCGAGGGGACGCGGCGAGCAAGAAGCCGACGCCCGGCGCGACGCGTCCGGTGCCGAACAGATTATCCATGCTCAGCGCGCAGGCGACGGCGCCGCCGTCGCGATCGACGGTCAGGAACGTGGTCGTCGCCGGCAACGGCGGCAGCGACTCGGCGGGAGGCTGGGACGCCAGCAGCGCACGGGGATCACCGCCCGAGCGACGCCAGGCCGCCGCCATTGCCTGGGCCCGTGCATCCGCCCCAGCCACCGCCGTTGGGCTCGATTGCAGGACCTGGAACGCGGCGGCGGCGGCGAGGCCGCCGTCGGCGGGCGGCGGCAGGAAGGCCACCTGATCACGCCCGTCAGGCAGGATCACCGCCGGCTGCCATGACGGCAGGCCGCGGAACAGGGCGGCGAGCGTGAGCGGTCCGCCGGCGAGGCGTGAGGCGTCCACGATCCGCCGTGCCATCGCACCTTGGTAGAAATCACCGACCCCATCGTTCCTCAGATGGGCAAGCGTCGTGGCCAGGGCCGGCTGCACGAAGCGATCTCCGACCGCCAGCGGGACGCCGTTATGGCTGAACACCGCGCGCGCCTGCGGGTCCGCGAGCAGCGGGCCGGCGACCACCCGCAGATCGTCGACCAGCGCGCGCGAGGCGACGGCGCCGTTGCTCGCCAGGTCCTGCGCCGGCTCCAGCAACTGCCCGAACGGCAGATGGCCGTAGCGCAAGTGCAGCAGATAGAGCCCGCGTGGGAGCATCGGAATCGCCGCCGGCCGGTCCGCGCCTGTCTCTGGCGGATTGGCGGGTGCCAGCGGAACGAAGATGGCCGCTTCCGGGATGCCCTTGTTCACGCTCTTGCGCCCAGGGCGGTAGACCAGGCACGCTCCGCCGCCGCCCAGACCCGCACGCGACGGCAGGGTAACCG
>JBAWFF010000130.1:0-2212 GCA_049591635.1 Acetobacteraceae bacterium | reverse complement strand
TGGCTGGCGGCCGAGGGGAAGCTGGCGACGACGTATCGCAACCGCGACTTTCTGCGCGAGATCAGCGTCTCGCCGAAGCGCAATGACTCCGAGCCCGTCTACGCCAACGGACGGCTGAGCTTCGAAGTCCGGATCGACCCGGGACGAAGCTGGCACACCTGCCTTCTGTACGACCTCAATAACGGGCAGAAGGACTTCCACGCGCCGCCCGAGTGCCCCGATCGCGCCGAAGGCTCGGAGCAGGCCGAGGAGCGGCGGGAGTGGCGGCGGCGCGTCCTGAAGGTGAGCACGCCCAATCCGGATTTTCAGCACTTCTATAGCCAGGCCGTCGACGACATGTCAGCGCTGCGCCTGCCGCTGGCGGGGACCGATCACATGGTGTTCGTCCCGGCGGCCGGGTTGCCGTGGTTCGTCGCCCTGTTCGGCCGCGACACCCTCATCGTGTCCCTGCAGACCGTCCTGGTCTATCCGGAGTTCGCGCGCGGCGCGTTGGACGTGCTGGGTCAGTGGCAGGCCAAGGTGCGGGACGACTATCGCGACGCCGAGCCGGGCAAGATCCTGCACGAGCTGCGCGTCGGCGAGCTGGCGCATTTCAAGCTGATCCCGCACACCCCGTACTACGGCACCGCCGACGCCACCCCGCTCTATCTCATGACTCTCCACGCGGCATGGCGCGCCACCGGCGATCGCTCGCTGCTGGAGCAGCACATGGGCCACGCCCAGGGGTGCCTCGACTGGATCGACAACTGGGGCGACCGCGACGGCGACGGCTTCCAGGAATACCAGACCCGCTCTCCGGCCGGGTACGACAACATGTCGTGGAAGGACGCCGGCGACGCCGTTCGCTATGCCGACGGCACGCCGGTGAAGGGGCCGAAGGCGCTTTGCGAGTTACAGGGCTATGTCTATGCCGCGTGGCTGGGGATGGCCGAGGTGTTCGACTTCCTCGGCAAACCCGATCGTGCCAAGGCGCTGCGCGCCAAGGCGCAACAGCTCTTCGATCGCTTCAACGAGGCGTTCTGGGACGAAGAGAGCGGCTTCTACGCCTATCTACTGGACGGGGAGAAGAAGCCGGTGCTGAGCGTCGCGTCCAACCCCGGCCATTGCCTGTTCTGCGGCATCGTGCCGCCCGAGCGGGCCGCCCGCGTCGTCGCCCGGTTCATGGAGCCCGACATGAACAGCGGCTGGGGCCTGCGTACCCTGTCGGCGAGGCATCCCGCGTTCAACCCGTACTCCTATCAGAACGGCTCGGTCTGGCCGCACGACAACGGCATCATCGTAGAGGGCTTCAAGCGCTACGGCTTCCATGCGGAGGCGGCGGCGATCGCGCGTGAGATCGTCGACGCGGCGGGCCATTTCCAGATGAGTCAGGTGCCGGAACTGTACGCCGGGGTGCAGCGCGAGGATGGCGGCTTCCCGGTGCAGTACCTCGGCGCCAACGTGCCGCAGGCCTGGGCCGCGGGGTCGGCCTTCATGCTCCTCCAGGCGCTCCTCGGCATCCAGCCGGACGCGCCGAACGAGCGGATGTACGTTGACCCGTCCCTGCCGGAGTGGCTGCCGGAGATCACGCTGACCGACGTGCGGGTGTGCGACCATCGGCTCGACATCCGCTTCTTCCGCGAGGGCGAGGCGACGAAGTTCGAGGTGACGCGCGGCAACAAGAGCGTCGTCGAGGCAAGAAGCCTGACGCGCGGGGCGGAGCTGATGCGGGTCGGCCCGGTGGCGTAGGAGCGCGCCTGATGGACCGCATGACGACCGCGAGCGCGACCGTCGAAAGCCTGATCCGCCACGGCATCGACACGCTCTATGCCCTGCCCGGCGTGCACAACGACCATCTGTTCGACGCCGCGCACGCCGCCCAGGGTCGGTTGCGGGTCATCCACACCCGCCACGAGCAGACCGCTGCCTACATGGCGCTCGGCGCCGCGCTCGTGACCGGAAAGCCGCAGGCGTTTTCCGTGGTGCCTGGCCCCGGCCTGTTGAACGCCTCGGCCGCCCTGCTGACCGCGTTCGGCATGAACGCCCCGGTGCTGGCGCTCGCCGGGCAGATCCCGTCCTTCGCGATCGACCAGGGCCACGGACACCTGCACGAGATCCCCGACCAGCTCGGCCTGCTGCGCCACCTGACCAAGCACGCCGCCCGTATCCGCGCCCCGCACGAAGCCGGGCGGCTGCTCGCCGAGGCGGTCCGCGCCGCGATCTCCGGCCGGCC
>JBAWFF010000129.1:0-22894 GCA_049591635.1 Acetobacteraceae bacterium | reverse complement strand
GGCGGCCGGGCCGGGGCGGAGGCGGGCACGATGACGGTGATGGGCTCCGGCGCCCCGGCGGCGTTCGCGCGCGCCCAGCCGGTGCTCGACGCGATCGCGGGCAAGGTGTTCCGCCTCGGCGAGGCGGCCGGCATCGGCAGCACCGTCAAGATGGTGAACCAGCTGCTCGCCGGCGTGCATATCGCCGCGGCGGCGGAGGCGCTGGCGCTCGGCATCCGGGCGGGTGCCGATCCACGCACCCTCTACGACGTGATCGCGGTCTCGGCGGGCAATTCGTGGATGTGGCAGAACCGGGTGCCGCACATCCTGGACGGCGACGACAGCCCCGCCTCGGCGGCCAATATCTTCGTCAAGGACCTCGGCATCGTGCTCGACCAAGCCCGCGCGCTGAGCTTCCCGCTGCCGCTTGCCGCGTGCGCGCACCAGCAGTTCCTGGCGACCGCGGCGATCGGCTATGGGGGTCGCGACGATTCCTCGGTGATCCGGGTGTTTCAGGCGCTGACCGGGATCGCCTTGCCGGGAACAACGGAGAAGACGTAGTGCCCGTCGAGAAGCAAGCCTATCGCGAGGCGATGGCCCGGCTGGGGGCGGCGGTGAACGTCATCACCACCGACGGGCCGGGTGGACGCGCCGGCTTCACCGCGTCGGCCGTGTGCAGCGTCACCGACACGCCGCCCACCTTGCTGGTCTGCGCCAACCGCGCCAACGATTCCTATCCCGCCATGCGCGCCAACGGCGTCCTGTGCGTGAGCACGCTGATCGCTACCCAGCAGGACATCTCCACGATCTTCGCCGGGCTCACCGAACACACGATGGAGGAACGGTTCGACGCGTGCGACTGGGACACGATGCTGACCGGCGCGCCGGTGCTGCGCGGTGCCGCGGTGGCGTTCGACTGCCGCATCGACCAGGTCGTGGAGGTCGGCACGCATGACGTGTTCTTCTGTGCCGTCGAGGCGGTGGGCGTCGGCGAGGTGCACGAGGCGCTGATCTATCTCGAACGCGGCTATCATCGGCTGCCGCACGCGATCTAGGGAAGGTTCGCATGAAAGCATCGGTGTTCTACCTGCCCAGCATCGGCAGCCGCGCCGAGATCGAGGCCGGCATGGCGGGAATGCGGTCCGATCTGTACCAGCGGATGCTGCGCGAGCTGTCCGAGCAGATCAGGCTCGCCGACGACCTCGGCTACGATTCCGTCAGCTTCACCGAGCATCATTTCCACATCGAGGGCTTCGAGCTGTCCAACAACCCGGTGCTGCTCGACCTGTATTTCGCGATGCAGACCAAGCGCATCCGGGTCGGCCAGTTGGGCATCGTGCTGCCGGCGGCGAACCCGATCCGGGTCGCGGAAGACATCGCGATGCTCGATCACATGACCGGCGGGCGCGCCTGCGCCGGCTTCGCGCGCGGCTATCAGCGCCGCTGGGTCGACGTGATGGCGCAGCAGACGCACGGCATCCACGGCGCGATTCCCGGCCAGCACGACGCGATCGACGCCGCCAACCGCGAGGCGTTCGAGGAGCACTTCCAGATCATCAAGAAATGCTGGACCGAGGAAATGCTGTCGTTCAAAGGCAAGTTCTGGCAAATCCCGCCCGACGACGTGCCCTGGCCGCTCGACACCACGGCGAAATACGGCAAGGGCGTCGAGAACGGGATGCTGCGTCAGGTGGGCGTGGTGCCGAAGCCGTTGCAGAAGCCCTATCCGCCGATCTTCCTGCCGTTCGCGAGCAGTGAGAACAGCATAAGGTGGGCGGCGCGGGAGGGCGTCACCGCGATCCTGCCGCCCATGCACCCCGAATACGAACGCAAGCTCTACGACTTGTACGCCGAGGTCTCCGGCCGCCCGCGCGGGCACGGCACCGGGCTGCTGCGCGACGTCATCATCACCGACACCGACGAGGAAGCGCGCGCCATCTGGCGCGATTCCGGCCAGTTCTCGGGCCGCGCCTGGTTCGAGCCGTTCGGCTTCCGCAAGGGCCTGATGGACCCCGCCACCGGCAGCTACCCGACGCCGGAGGAGGCGATCGCGCGCGGCTACGCGCTGGTCGGCACGATCGATACCGTCACCCGCGCGATGGAGCGGAACATGAAGCGCCAGCCGGTCGATTGGCTGTTCTGCTACACCTACAACGCGCTGGTTCCGCACGAAGTGCTGATGAAGTCGATCGAGGCGTTGTGGACCAACGTGATGCCCAAGTTCGTGTGATACCAGATGGCCTTTAGAGCGCGACCGGATCAGGTGGAACCGGAGATGCGAACAAGCGCGCCGTCATCAACTCACTTCCTTGAATGGGCTTGGTGCGCTCGGGGAAGGGCGGTGGATAAGTAGCCCGCCCATCGCCTGACTTTTGGCGGTCGCTCTGGCGGGCCACTTACCCACCGCTCCCGCGGGCGTGGTGGGGTTCATGCGGCGACTGCCGTCGGGCGCGACATGGCGTTGCAAATGATGACGAGTTTGCGCATGACGGCGGTGATGGCGACGATCGGCTTTTTTCCGTTGGCGATCAGTCGTTCGTGGAAGGCGCGCATCTTCGGATCGCGTTTGGCAGCGGCGAGCGCTGCCATGAACAGCACTTTCTTGACCTCGGGGCGGCCGCCTTTGGTGCGCCGGTAGGAGTCCGTGGCACCGCTTTGGCGGGGATGTGGCGCCAGGCCGGCCAGGGCCGCGGCCTGGCGTCTATTCAGTGTGCCGAGTTCCGTGTGGCTGCGTGCAACCCCTGATGCGCGCTGACCAGGGCCTGGGTGTCGGCCTCGATGTTGGCGATTTCCGTCTCGAGGCAGGCGAGCTGTCGCTCCAGATAGCGGCGCACCGCCTCGGCGCCTGGGGCGGACAACCGGTTCTTGCAGGCGATCCTCTGATCGACGAAGTCGCGGCGCGTCAGCACCAGGGCCTGCAGACGATCACGCTCATGATCGGGCGCCTGCCAGCGGATGAGTTGGGCATGGCGCTCCTGCCCGTAACGGGCCAAGGCGCGGGCGTCGATGGCATCGGTCTTGCCCAGCGTGCCGAACGAGCTAATGAACGCCTTGACCTTGCGGGCGTCGGCGCGGTGGACGGTTGTGCCATGTAGCACCCAATCGCGGAGTCGGGGGCGACTCGATCACCCCGCACAAGCGTGCATTGACATAACCGCGGGCGCGCTTGCGCGCCGAGGCTCGCCGTCGCGGCTACCCCGGCGCGCGATCCTCAGATGTCGTGGCGCCCCATCGCCCCGGCAATGTGATCCGCCTGCCGCGTCGCCAGCGCGACGATCGTGAGCGTCGGGTTGCAGGCGGCACTCGTGGTGAACTGGCTCCCGTCGGAGACGAACAGATTGGCGATGTCGTGGGTCTGGCCGAACTTGTTCACCACGCCGTCGCGCGGCGCCTCGCTCATGCGGTTGGTGCCCATGTTGTGGGTGCTCGGATAGGGCGGCGTCGGAAACGTGCGGACGGCGCCGACCGCGTCATAGATCGCCGCGCTCTGCTTGTAGGCATGATCGCGCATCGCGTTGTCGTTCGGGTGATCGTCGAAATGCACGCTGGCGACCGGCAGGCCGTACTGGTCCTTCACCGTCGGATCCAGGGTGACGCGGTTGGTCTCCTGCGGCAGGTCCTCGCCGACGATCCACAGGCCCGCGGTGTTGGCGTAGTCGTCGATCGCGCTGGTCAGGCTGCGTCCCCACGCGCCGGGATTGAGGAAGGCCGCGTAGAAGGGCAGGCCGAGCGACAGCGTCTCCAGCTCATAGCCGCCGACGAAGCCGCGCGAGGGATCGTACTTCGCCTCGTCGCGCACGATGCCCGCCATCGTGGTGCCGCGGTACATGTGCACCGGCCGCTCGAACGTCGCATAGACGCTGCCCGTCATGTGGCGCATGTAGTTGCGTCCGACCTGACCCGAACTGTTGGTCAGTCCGTCGGGATATTTCGTGGACGCGCTGTTCAACAACAGGCGGGGGCTCTCGAGCGAGTTGCCGGCGACCGCCACCACGCGCGCCTTCTGAAACCGGTGCGCCCCGCTCGCATCGGCATAGACGACGCCGGTGACCTTGCCGGATGCGTCGTGCTCGATCCGCAGCGCCATGCTGTTCGGCCGCACTTCCAGATTGCCGGTCGCCTCGCCCTTCGGAATCTCCGTGTAGAGCGTCGACCATTTGGCGCCGGACTTGCAGCCCTGGAAGCAGAAGCCGATCTGCTGGCAGCTGCCGCGGCCGTCGCGCGGCTCGCTGTTGATCGACATCCGCCCGGTGCTGACCCGCTTGTAGCCGAGCTTGGTCGCCCCGGTCGCCAGCACCTTGTAGTTGTTGTTGCCGGGCAGGCCCGGAATGTTGTTGGTGGTCGTCGTGCCCATCTTGTCCTCGGCGCGGGCATACCACGGGTCCATCTCCTCGGCGGTGATTGGCCAGTCGAGCAGGTTGGCCCCGGCGATATCGCCGTATGTCGTGCGCGCCTTGAACTCGTGCGGCTCGATGCGCAGGCTCGCGCCCGCCCAATGCACCGTGGAGCCGCCGACCGACTTGACGATCCACGCCGGCAGGTTGGGGAAGTCCCGATGCACCCGCCAGTCGCCCGAGGTCGTGCGCATGTCCTTCCAGGCGAGCTGCGCGAAACTCGCCCATTCGTCGTTGACGAAGTCGGCGATCTCGTGGCGATCGCCAGCCTCCAGGATCACCACCTTGATGCCCTTCTGCGCCAGCTCGTTGCCGAGGGTGCCACCACCGGCGCCAGAACCCACGATGACGACGACGCCGTCGTCGCTCAGGTCGAATTTGGCCATTGCGTGTTCCCCCTTAACCCTGCGGCAGCCAGTCGATGTCGTCGAAGCCTCGGTGGATGTATCCGCCGTGCTCGGCCGAGGAGCCCTCGTAGCCGAATTTCGGCCAGAGATCGTGCTGATTATAGAACGAAACCAGCAGGTCGCCGCGGATTTTCTGGAAGAACACCGATCCCTCGATCCCTTGCAGCAGGACCACCCGCTGCGCTTCCCACGGGACGTCGGCGTAGGCGCGGCCGTGCGTCGCTTGCGCGTTGCCGTCGAGCAGGACGATGCCCTCCACCAGCAGCGTCTTGGTCGCCGGATCGGTGGCCGCCTTGGCGTCCCACGGCGTGACCGC
This sequence comes from Acetobacteraceae bacterium, assembly GCA_049591635.1. Classification (GTDB taxonomy): domain Bacteria; phylum Pseudomonadota; class Alphaproteobacteria; order Acetobacterales; family Acetobacteraceae; genus DATFDN01. Next base: position 17,798 of record JBAWFF010000129.1, on the reverse strand, counting down.
CTTGATGTAGTAGGCGTCGCCGATGTGGTCGTGCGGATAGATGTCGCGCGCCATGAGCACCAGCGTCGCCATCTGCTGCGGGCTGAGCGCCTTGGCGTCCTGCGCCCAGGCGGCGGTCGCACTGATGCCGGCGCCAGCGGCGGCGAGGGCCGCGGCGGGAACCCCGGCCGCGGTGCCGCGCAGGAACAGCCGGCGGGTGACCTTGGTCCGTCGATCGACGATCCGCATTTCCTTCCTCCCGTTGATTGTTGTCAGTCGTTACGGCCGTGGCGTTGCAGCACTGGTTTGCCCATTCACTGCTGCTCCTTCAGGAAATCGATGATCTTGCGCCGCGTCTCCGGGTTGGGCTGCGCATAGGCCATCACCGCGCCGGGGATCATCGCTTGCGGCGAGGTGATCCAGATATCGAGATGCGCCGGGTCCCAGACGAAGTCGGCCTTGGCGAAGCCCGCCGAGTAATGGAACCCGGGCAGGCTGCCCGCCTTGCGCCCGACGACCCCCTTGAGCAGCGGCCCCTGACGCGGCGCATCGGCCGGATCGAGGCTGTGGCAGGTGCCGCACTGGTTGAGGAACAGTGTCTTGCCGTCCCGCAGTGGCGGTGGCGCTGTCGGCAACGGCATCTGGGCGAATGCCGACGGCGCGGAGACAAGCAATGCGAGGCCCACGCCGATCGCCGGCAGCAACGTCGCGTTCGCGAGCCAACCGCGCATGATGTCGCGGAGCGTAACGGAAGGGGCTTGGCACGCCCGTTCACATCCGGGTGAACGCGCTCGCATTGCCGTCGCCCGATCGTTGGGACCATCCTCCGCCATCCCGAACGAAAGCATCCCGACCATGAGCCTGCCGAACGACCCAGAGACCGCGATCCGCGATGCCGCCGAACGCATCGACGCCGCGCTGATCGCCATCAGACGCGACATCCACGCCCATCCCGAACTCGGCTTCGAGGAAGTCCGCACGTCCGGCATCGTCGCCCGCGAACTGGAGCGGCTCGGCATTCCGCACCGAACCGGGATCGGCAAGACCGGCGTGGTCGGCCTGATCGAGGGCGGCCGCCCTGGCCCCGTGCTCGCCATCCGCGCCGACATGGATGCGCTGCCGATCCAGGAGCGGACCGGCCTTCCGTGGGAAAGCACCGAACCCGGCAAGATGCATGCCTGCGGGCACGACATCCACACCACGACCCTGATCGGCGTCGCCGCCGTCCTGAAGGACCTCGCCCCGCTCCTCGCCGGGACCGTCAAGCTGGTGTTCCAGCCGGCCGAGGAAGGGCTCGGCGGAATGGCGGCGATGATCGCCGACGGGGTGATGGACGGCCCGCGCGTCGACATGGCGCTCGGCTTTCACAACCACCCCGACATGGCGGTGGGCGGCTTCGGCTTCGTGCGTGGTGCCGCCCTCGCGGCGGCCGACCGTTTCGAGATCATCGTGCATGGCCGCTCCGGTCACGCGGCCTATCCGCACACCACCGTCGATCCGATCGTCGCCGCCGCGACCCTCGTCACCCAGTTGCAGACCGTCGTTTCCCGCGAGGTGCCGCCGACGCGCCCGGCGGTGGTGACGGTCGGGGTGATCGCCGGCGGCCTCGCCGCCAACATCATCCCCGATTCGGTGGAGATCAAAGGCACCGTCCGCACGTTGCACCCGGAAGTGCGCGACCTCGCCGAGGCGGCGATCCGCCGCGTCGCGTCCGGCATCGCCGAGGGAATGCGCGTGCGCTGCGAGGTGTCCTATCGCCGCGGCACGCCACCCTTGCTCAATGACGACCGCGTGCTCGATCCCACCGTCGCCGCGGTGCGCCACCAGTTCGGCGACGTCGTCGCCGAGGGTGAGGCCAGCCTGGGCGGCGAGGATTTCGCCCTGATGGCGGCGCTGGTCCCGGGCTTTCAACTCCGCGTCGGTTCAGGCCAGCCGGGCCGCGCCGACAAGCTCCACAACTCGGGCTACCAGCCCGACGAACGGTGCATCGGCTACGGCGTGCAGGCGCTATCGCGCGCGGCGCTCGACTTGCTGGGGTAGGGCGGTGTTATCTGCTCTTGCCCGGGGCGGGCTTGAGTGCTATAGTTCACAGGACTATGGTACGGTGTGCGTGTTTTCAAGGCGAAATGGCTAGCGCGTTTCACTCGGCGCGAGCGGATCACCGACGAGAGTTTGAGCGAGGCTATCGAGCGAGCCGAGCGCGGCCTCATCGATGCCGATCTGGGCGGTGGCCTCATCAAGCAACGTGTGGCTCGCCGCGGACAGGGCCGGTCAGGCGGGTTTCGGCTGATAGTCGCCTACCGGGCAAGGGGACGAGCCGTGTTTCTCTATGGCTTCGCCAAGAGCGAGTTGGACAACATCGACTCGGATCAGTTGTCCGAGTTGCGTACAATCGCAACAAACTGGCTTCAGGCAAGCCCCGCGAAGATCGCGCTGGCTCTTGAGGACGGCGCGTTGCAGGAGGTCCGATATGACGAAGAAGACAGCACCTAGCCGGTTGAATGAGGCCATCCTCGAGATGGCGAACGACATGCACCGCCTCGACATCATGGACCATGCCGTGCATCGCAAAATCACCTTGCGCCATCTTGGCGACCAATCCGGGCCACTCGTCGAGCCCATGAGCGGGGATGATATCCGCCGGATGCGTGAAACAGCGCGCTTGAGCCAGGCCGTGTTTGCCCGCTACCTCAAGCTCACGACCGGTTATGTATCGCAACTCGAACGCGGCACGAAGCGGCCCACCGGCCCGGCGCTGGTGTTGCTGAACGTCATCCGGCGCAAGGGGATCGAGGCGATCTTGTAGTCTATGAGGCCGTGAAGTGTATCAAGTCCTCAAAGATTTTGCTGGGCCGGTCGCCACGATAATCGCTTCCGTCACAGCTGCTTGTATCACGTGGTACTTTGCCTCGGGACAGGCTCAGGTCGCTAGGCAGCAGGCAGCGAGCGCAAGACAACAAGCAGACATCGCCCTTGATCAGCTGCGCTATAATCTTTTCCAGCAGCGCTACTCAATCTTTAAAGACGTACAAGATTTAATCAAGCTTCTCGTAAATGAATCCCATCGAGCAGACTTTCAGTCTTGGAATGTGATCCCGCATTACGTCGTTATGGGCGAAGCACGATTCTTCTTTTCTGAAGAGGTATGTTCTTGGCTCGACGAACTTAAGGCCGACTGTCAGAAATTTCTCGAGGCCCATGCCTCCAAAGCACCGATGGAAATGGGAATTATCACCTTGACATAGTAGGTTCAAGGGGTGGATAATCTTGTCCATCAACGGAGCCTACCATGTCTGTTCTCTGCCGCCCCGAGTTCACCGACGAGACCAAAGCCCGCGAGTGGCTTGAGACGGAACTGTGGCCGAATGGTCCCGTATGCCCGCACTGCGGTGTGATGAACGAAGCCACCTTGATGCGCGGCAAGAGTCATCGTCCTGGTCTCTACCAATGCAACGCTTGCCGCGAGCCGTTCAGTGTTACAGTCGGCACGCTTTATGAGCGCTCCAAGGTGCCACTGAACAAGTGGCTGGCGGCGACGCATCTAATGATGGCGTCCAAGAAAGGTATGAGCGCGCTTGAGATCGGACGCCTCCTCGGCCTGTCCAAGAAGACCGCTTGGTTCCTTTGCCACCGCATCCGCGAGAGCCTCCGCGAGACCAAGGCGACGATGCCACTAGGTGGTAAGAACAAAGTCGTTGAGGCTGACGAGACTTATGTTGGCGGCAAGGAAGGCAACAAGCACAAGTCCAAGCGCACTCCCGGACGCCAGGGCGGCGGTGGAAAGGAAGCCGTAGTCGCGCTGGTCGAGCGTGAAGGCCGTGTCCGCTCGCACCATGTTCCGGCCGTCACCGCCAAGACACTCGGCTCAGTTCTGCACGCCCACATCGATCATAAGTCCTACCTGATGACCGATGAGAGCACGGTCTATCTGCCGATTGGCGAGACCTTCTCCGGCCATGGAACAGTCAACCATTCCATTGAGGAGTATGTGCGCGGCAGCTTCTGGCACACGAATACGGTTGAGGGTTACTTCTCGATCTTCAAGCGTGGCGTCTATGGCACGTTTCATCACGTCAGCCAGCAGCACTTGAAGCGTTACCTTGCCGAATTCGACTATCGCTACAATGAACGATCCGCCCTCGGCGTGACGGACGCTCAGCGTATGGCGAAGTCGGTTCAGGGGATCGTAGGCAAGCGCTTGACCTATCGGCGGCCTCGTGGGGAAGCCGAAGGCCAAGAAGCCCTCACGCGCTAAGCCCGCTAAGGTCCATCCCGACCTACCCGAGAAAGCGCAGCTAACCCTTCCGGGGCTTCTCGACGACGACTGACCGCTTGGACGCGGTGGGCCTATGCTTAGGCCCACTCTTGGCGGCTGCATGGACGGCAGTCCGGAAGCGTTCCTCGCCATCGGGTCGAAGCTCGATAGCGATTTCCGAATTAGGCGGTGGCTTTTTCATGGCCTTTCCCTAGTGCAGCGTCATCGTCTGTCCGATTGTCTCGTATGCAACTCGTTGAACGGAGGCAATCTCATCGCCACGGAATTCCGCGACTGCCGTGAGACGATTGGCCGCATTACGGCGCACAACGACCGTCGCGCTTCTGCTTCGTTCCAGAATAGCTATCACGGCGCAGTCTACATGAACCTCATGCTGCGCGCGCATCAGGACGATGATCGCCTCTAAAACACGAGCATCGGTCGTTCCCAAAAATACTCCTACTGGACGACGACCGGGAGCACGAAGGACAAAGTCCGCCGGGAAATCTGGGAGGCTTGGCGCAATATGCGCACGCTCTTCAATCGTGGCGCGATCTCCGATTGATTCCCGCAGCAGCTTAGCCACGTCATCCCGGAAAGACCCAAGCACTTTAGCTTCTGTCATAAGAGCGAAGTCTCTTACGCGGAGTGAGAATGCGACGAAGCGCATTGCCTCCTCTGCTAAGTGCGCTTCCGTCACTCCGTCGATTGCGAATGCACGAGCGCCCTTATCAATCAGGACGCCATATTCAGAAAGTAGTTCCTGCATCGCCCGCCCGCGCGATCCGGAGGAAAAATCCAGACCGCTCGCTTCTAGCGCAGGCAACGTAAATCCGTTGTCCTCAAGGCGGTACAGGTCGTCCCGATCTCGGCGAACATAGAAGCCGATGCGGTCGCCGTCAGGCCCAAGGAAGCCCGTACTAACCGCCATTCCAGCGGGCACCTGCCGTATCTCTAGATTATCGCAGAACGCCTTGCAGAGTGCCTCCTTCATATCATAGCTCCTCCAGGTGCCCCTGTGATGCGAAAGAAATTGAAAGCCATCGACAAGGCTGAGGATTCTGTCACATCGAACGCTTGGCGTCGATGATTGCTATAGCCGCTAGGGAACCGCTCGGCGACCCGAGGATGACCCTGACCAGCCTCAACATCATCCATGTTGCAGCAGGCTATGTGTGCATGCCAGCCGGGATGGCTCCCGTGAAACTCCAACTGAGCAACGATGACATGCGCATCGCCGGTCGGCATCGACATCCAGGCACGGAACTCTTCAGTCTCGGCTTGAAACGCTGTCAGAATACGAAGGTCAATATGCATCGCTCGGACATGGTCTACCCGCCAATGCCAATTACGCCCAAGTTGCAGCCCGAACCTGTGGGACAGCGGGAATGCCGTCTTGGGCATTACTGATTTGCCCGTGACGACCTTCCATTCCCCCGCCCTCACGACCGTCTTGGGCAGTCTCAGGATGTCTTTCGGCTTCATATCGTGACAATGCCACCATCTGGCGATCCCGCAACGCGCCAAACCTACCAGTGGTAGATGCTATGTCAAGGTGATAACTCCCATGGAAATTCACAGTAAAATGGTAGTCCTCATAAACCAACTCACTGGAATGTCGAAGCGCTTTGAGAAGGAACTCGAATTCCCCCAGCTCACGCGACGCACTCGCCTCGTTTAGTGAGGAAAACTGCTTTCCTTGAGGCACTGACGGAAAGTAGTGCCAGGAGATTGAATGGGGGCCACGCCCTCACCACGCCGCGTCGAGCAGCCGGCGCACCGTCGCCGGCCCCTCGATCTTGCGCGGGTTCGTGTGCACCCAGCGGTCGTGCATCGACTGCGCCGCGATCTCGTCGAGCTGCTCGGTCTTCACCCCCACGTCGCGCAGCCGCCCCGGCAAGCCCAGCGCGGCGATCAGCTCGGCGATCACATCCCCCGCCGGACGTCCCTTCTGGCCCAGTGCCTCGCTCACCCAGCCCTGGCGCTCGGCGTTCACCTCGGCGTTGAAGCGCAGCACCACGGGCAGCATGACGCAGGACGTATAGCCGTGCGGCACGCCGGCGGTGCCGCCCAGCACGTGCCCGATACCGTGGCTCGCGCCCTTCGTCACGCCGTTCTGCGAGCCCATGATCGACATCCACGCGCCCAACTGACATTCCAGCCGCGCCTCGCGATTGCCCGCATCCGCTTTCACCGCCGCCAGCCCGCGCGCCAGCAGCCGCAGCGCGTGCAGCGAGGCGCCGTCGGAGAACGGCGCCGGGTTGATCGAGCACACATCCTCCACCGCGTGATCGACGGCACGGATGCCGGTCGAGAGGAACAGCCACATCGGCGTGTGCCGCGTCAGGTCGGGATCGAGGATCACGCCGCGCGGTACCATCAGGGGATGCCCGAAGCTCTCCTTCACATGCCGCGCCGTGTCGGTGCAGCCGGCGAACCAGGTGTATTCTCCGGCAGAGAGCGTGGTCGGGATCGCGATGGCGCGCACGCCGGGCGCGCCGGTCGCCGGACGATGCGTGCTTCCGTCCGGCTCGATCCGGGCGGCGAAGGCATCGAGTTGGGCGGGCTCGGTCACCGCGTTGCCGAGGCACAGCCCGACCATCTTCGCCGCATCGGTGACCGATCCGCCGCCCGCCGTCACCAGCAGATCGGCCTTTGCCGCGCGCGCCTCGTTGGCCGCCGCGACGACGTCGACGCGCGGCGTGTGCGCGCCGATCCGCGAGCAAATACCGACAAGGCGGTTGCCGAGCGCGGTGCGAAGTCGCTCCAGCGTGTCGGTCTCGCGCGCCAGCGTACCGGAGGCGAGCACGTAGACGGCGCGGGCGTCGAGGCGCGCGACCTCGCCGGCCAACACCTCGGCGAATGGCGTGCCGTAGATGACGCGGTCGATGTCGGGATAGCGATGAATGCCGGGCGTCATGGCTTCGTCTCGCAGAACGCGGTGAGCGCGGCGGTCCGCCGCCCCGCGCCCGCATGGTCGGCGGCGATCGCCTCGTAGAACCGCGCCGCCGCCTCGAACATCGCGCGCGCGGCCGGATCGTCGCCGACGAAGCCCGCGATCTCCTCCATCTCCGCCACCCAGCGATATGCCTTGGCGTACATGTTCGGCGTCTGCCGTGTGAGCCAGCCGAACAACTGCGGCTGACTGGCGGCGAGTTCGCGTTTCAGGTCGGCCGCCGTGCCGCCGCGCGTCGCGGCGAGCATCATGGCCGCGCCCAGCGCGGTGAACCCCTTGGTGATGCCCGCGTACGACATCTTCATCGCCGACGCCGCGCCGACCGGACCCGACAGCACCGGCATCTCCAGCCCGTACTCCGTCAGCGCGGCGACGCGCGCCGCGTCGGGCCCCGAGAGATAGATGCGCGTCCCCTTGCTCCCCGGCTTCGGCGGCCCGCCGATGATCCCGCCATCGACGAAGGCGCAGCCGGTGGCAGCGATGATCGCCGCGACCCGGGCGACGGTCGCCGGGTTGATCGCGTTGCAATCGACATAGACCGGCTTGCGCGTTGCGCGGGTCAGCGCCGGGCGCAGACGCTCGGCGAGCGCCGTCGCCTCGCCCGGCGGGATGATCGACAGGATGATGTCGGACGCCGCGATCCCCGCCTCGTCCACGTCGCGCATCCCCGCCGCCCGGGCGCGCGCCGCCGACGCCTCGCTCCGTCCGGCGAGCGAGGTGCGAACCTCGGCCCCGTTCTCAGTCAGGCGCGCGGCGACTCCGCTGCCCATCGTTCCTTGCGCGATCACCGTGACGATCATGATGGCGTCCTCCTCATGGCGGCAGACTCATGGCGGCAGACTCATGGCGGCAGACTGGCCATCCGGCGCGGCGATGACAACCGCCGCTCCACCGTCACCAGCACGACCCCGGCGAGCAGGATCACCGCGCCGCCGGCGAACACGGCGGGTCGGGGGATGTCGCCCCAGATCAGGTAGCCGAGCACGAACGCCCACAGCAGCGAGGAATATTCGACGGTCGCCAGCACGGCGGCGGGGGCGCGGCGGGCGGATTCGAACAAGGCGAACTGGCCGATGCCGCCGAATAACGCGACGCCCAGCAGCAAGGCGAGTTGGCTTGCGTCGGGGCGCTGCCAGAGGAACACGCAGCCGATGCCGGAGCCGACCAGGAAGACCGCGTTGATATAGGCAATCTGCAACAGCGAGCTTTCGCGCCGCGCGATCTGGCGCATCAGGATGACGCCGTAGCCCCACAAACCGGCGGCGATCAGCACCAGCGCAGTCGCCAGCGAGAACGGCACGCCCCACGGATCGGTCGCGACCAACACGCCGACGAAACCGATGAGCACCGCCGCCCAGCGGCCGGCGCCGACGCGCTCGCCGAGCAGCGGCGCGGCGAGCACCGTCACCATGAGCGGGGCGGCGAAATAGAGGCAGAGAAGCTGCGCGAGCGTCAGGCTGCGCGCGGCGGTGAAGTAGCAAATCCACGCACAGAACGTGATGAAGCCGCGAAACAGCAGCGGGGCTTTCATGGGCGTCGCCACGGCACGCTCCATCAACCCGCGGCGGCCGAGAGCGAGGCAAGCGGCGAAGACCGCGGCGCTGCGGATGAACACGACCTGCACGACGGGCAGGTCGGCCACCAGCCATTTGATCGAGGCGTCGTGCACCCCGAACAGAGCGTATGCGAGCACGCCGAGCACGATGCCGAGGGCTGCCGGCGACAGCGCGTTGACGCCGCCGCCCATGCGGCGTGAAATGCGAACCCGCATCGTCGTCCCGGAAAGTGAGTGAGCCATGATCGTCGATCTACGCATCTACAAGTGCAAGCCCGGCCGGATGAATGACTGGGTCGCGCTCTACAAGGAGATGGGCTGGCCGCTGCAACAGAAATACCTCGGCAAGTGCCTCGGCTGGTTCACCGCCGCCGAAGGCGAGCTGAACTGCGTCGTGCATATGTGGGGCTACAAGGACCAGGGCGACCGCGAGGAACGGCGCAACAAGATGGCCGCCGATCCGGGATGGCAGGCGTTCCTGAAGGCCGGCAAGGAACTCGATGCGCTGGTCTCCCAGGAGAACCGATTCCTGAAGCCCACGGATTTCTCGCCGGTTCAGTAAAACCACACCTCTCCCTCCGGGAGAGGTCGGCGCGTAGCGCCGGGTGAGGGTATTCCCGTCGCACCCTCACCCGCCGCGCTTCGCGCGGGCGACCTCTCCCAGAGGGAGAGGTGATTCAACCGAAGGACCGCGCGACCGCCCTCCGCCAGCCTTCGGCGAGGGCCTCCCGCCGGTCCGTATCCATGCGCGGCGTCCAGGCGCGTTCGGCCATCCAATTCGCGCGCACTTCTTCCGGCCCGCTCCAGAACCCGACCGCCAGGCCGGCGGCATACGCCGCGCCCAGCGCCGTCGTTTCGATTACCCGCGGCCGGATGACCGTCACGCCCAGCATGTCGGCCTGAAACTGCATCAGCAGCGCATTGACCGTCATGCCGCCATCGACGCGCAACTCCGACAACGCGATACCGGAATCGCGGCCCATCGCCGCGACCACGTCCATCACCTGATAGGCGGTGGCCTCCAACGCCGCGCGGGCGATGTGGCCGGCATTCGCGTAGCTCGTCAGCCCGGCGATGATCCCGCGCGCGTCGGCGCGCCAGTGCGGCGCGAACAGGCCGGAGAAGGCCGGCACGAAATAGACCTCCCCGTTGTCGGCGACCGACGCCGCCAGGCTCTCCACCTCCGCGCTCGCGCCGATGATCCGCAGATTGTCGCGCAGCCACTGCACCAGCGCGCCGGTGATCGCGATCGAGCCTTCCAGCGCATAGACCGGTTTTTGGTCGGCGATCCGATAGGCGACGGTGCTGATCAGCCCGTGACGGGAGATCACCGGCTGCTCCCCCGTGTTCATCAGCAGGAAGCAGCCCGTGCCGTAAGTATTCTTCGCCTCCCCCGGCGCGAAGCACGCCTGGCCGAACAAGGCGGCCTGCTGATCGCCGAGCACCCCCGCGATCGGCACGCCGGCGAGCACGCCGCGCGCCTCGCGGAGCACGGAAGAGGACGGCATGATCGCGGGCAGCACCGCGCGTGGAACGCCGAACGCCGCCAGCAGGGAATCGTCCCATTCCAGCGTGCGCAGGTTCATCAGCTGGGTGCGGCTCGCATTCGTCGCATCGGTGGCGTGCAGGCCGGCGAGGTTCCACAGCAGCCACGTATCGATGGTGCCGAACGCCAACTCGCCCGCCTCGGCGCGCGCGCGCGCGCCGGGAACCGTGTCGAGCAGCCAGCGTAGTTTCAGCGCGCTGAAATAGCTCGCGAGCGGCAGTCCGGTGGCGGCGCGGAAGCGATCCGGTCCGCCGTCGCGCGCCATCTCGGCGACCAGCGCGTCGGTGCGGGTGTCCTGCCAGACCAGCGCGTTGTGGATCGGCCGGCCGGTCGCGCGCTCCCACAGGAGCGTGGTTTCGCGCTGGTTGGTGATGCCCACGGCGGCGAGGTCGCGCGATGTGAGGCCGCCGGCTCGCAGCGCCTCGGCCACCACCGCTTGCGTCGCTTTCCATATCTCCGCGGGATCGTGCTCCACCCAGCCGGGATGCGGCGTGATCTGGCGGTGCTCGCGCTGCGCGCCGGCGACGATCGCGCCGGCATGATCGAAGACGATGAATCGGGTGCTCGTCGTGCCCTGGTCGATCGCGCCGACGAATCGCATGTCTCAGGCGCCGAGCATCTGCCCGCCATCGACGACGATCGCCTGCCCCGTCACCCATGACGCCAGCGGGGAGGCGAGGAACAGCACCACGTTCGCCACCTCCTCCGGATGGCCGAGGCGGCCAAACGGACAGCTCTTGGCGATCGCGTTGTAGAGGCCGGGCGCCTCGGTCTTGCGCCGGTCCCACACGCCGCCCGGAAACTCGATCGAGCCGGGCGCGACGGCGTTCACCCGCACGCCGTCGCGGGCATACATCTGCGCCTGCGTGCTGGTGTAGTGGATCGCCGCGAGCTTGAGCGCGCCGTACGGCGGCTGACGCGAGGATGGGCGCAGGGCGGAAATCGACGAGGTGTTGATGATCGAGCCCTTCGATTCCTTCAGATGCGGCAGCGCCGCCTGGCTCGCGTGCACGATCGCCATCATGTCGACGTGGAAGCTGACTTCCCAGTGTTCCGCGTCGTCCTTGGTGCCGAAGCCGGATGCGTTGTTCACCAGGACGTCGACGCCGCCGAGCTTGGACACCGCCTCGGCGATGTAGTGGCGGATGGCGGCCGCGTTCCCCAGGTCGCACGTCGCGGCGTGGGCCTTGTGACCGAAATGGGCGACCCTGGCACGTGCGTGCTCCAGCGCTTCGGCGCCGCGCGCGCAGATCGACACGTCCGCCCCTGCCTCGGCGAAGCCGAGCGCGATCGAGCGGCCGATCCCGCGGCTCGCGCCGCACACGATGACCCGCTTGCCGGTGAAGTCGAATGTCATGGCATTCCCCCGTTGCGCAGCGCCGCCAGCGCCCGCACGACAGTGCTGATCTTCGCGACCGGGCGCAATGCCGCGACGGCGGTGGCGTGCGTCTCCGGGTCGAACGCGGCGCAGCCGTCTTCAAGCAGCGTCACCGCGAGGTCGCGTACCTGCGCGTCGCGCACGGTGCTGGCGATGCCGCCATTGGTGACGATGCCGGCGACCAGCAGCCGACGAATCCCGGCCCGCGCCAGGACCCACTCCAAGCGGGTCATGTAGAACGCCGAGAACGCAACCTTTTCCACGGCGATGTCGGCTGGCGCGAGCGCATCGACCAGCGCGTGCCCCCAGCTGCCGGACGCGAAGTCGCCTCGCGTGAGGAAAGGCCGCAGGGCGCGCAGGTGGGGCGAGACGAACGGCTCACCGTTTCGGCCGGGGACCAGCGTGAAATGCGTCGACACCACCCAGCCGCCCGCTGCGCGCATCGCACTGGCGAGCGGCGCGAGCCGATCGGGCAGTGCCGCGATCTCCGGCGCCCCCTGTCCAGCTCGGCCATAGGCGCCGGCCGGATGGAGGAAGTCGTTTTGCAGGTCGCAGAGGAGCAACGCACAATCGGTCAACATGACCAGAGACCATACGACGTGTCTGTTCCTTTGCCATAACTCATGATATGCCTTACTCGCGGTTGCGACAATGATGCAACCGGAACGCGCGACCAAGAGGATCGTGATATGTCGGCAAGCACGACCGGCGCAGGCGGCTCCCTATCGAACCTATCGCTAAAATGGGGATGGTTCGTCATCCTTGGTATCGTCCTCATCGTTATGGGCGTGATCGCTTGGCTGGACGTTGTCGCAGTCACGATCGCCAGCACGTTTGTCATCGGGGCGGCCCTGCTCGTGGGTGGCGCGTTCCAGATCGTGCACGCGTTCATGACAAGGGAATGGCGCGGCTTCATCTTCAGCCTGCTGAGCGGAGTTCTCTATTTCATCGGTGGCCTCCTCATCATGAACGAGCCCATGCAGGGCGCGATCGTGCTGACCATCCTGGTCGCGGCGACCGTCATCGTGGGCGGGATCGTGCGCGTGGTGCTGGCGCTGCGCGAGCGGCATATCCGTGCCTGGGGGCTTGTCCTCATCAGCGGCCTCGTCAGCGTGGCCGTGGGCTGCCTGATCTACCTTAGCCTCCCCTGGTCTGGACTTTGGGTCCTGGGCACTCTCATCGCGGTGGAATTGCTGGTACAGGGTGGTGGCTGGCTTTATTTCGGAGTCGCGCTTCGCGCTGCCCGGCGAACGTTGAGCGGGCCCAAGATGAGCGCCCCGCCGATGGGATAGTCGGGTTTCGGGTGGGGTTCGATGCCCCCGAGCGGGCGCCGCTCGCGCTGCCGGACAAGCCCTCGATCGCCGTGCTGCCCTCCTTGAACATGAGCGGCGACGCGGAGCAGGAGTATTTCGCAATTCGAGCTTCGCTTACAAAGGGAGATCACCCGAAGTGCGCCAGGTCGCCCGCGGGGTGGGCGTACGCGCTTCGTGCTGCTGCGCGCCATCGTTCCTGATCTTACGATTGCCCGCGCCCGTGCCCACCTCGAGGTCGATATGCACAACGTGTTCAGGACTCCGGGCGTCGTCGATCTGTTCTGCGAGGGCTTGCGCCGCGCCGGATTGCCGGAGACGTAGGCCGCCGAGATACAGGATCGACGGCTGGACAGAACTGCGCCTCCGTACTACATTGAGGCAACAAAACCGAACCCTCATCGGGTATGATCATCATGACCGCTCCGATCTCCGTGCGGCTCGACGAGGACGTGCGGGTCACCTTGGAGGCGGAGGCGGAGGCCCGGGGCATCGGGCTTGCGACATACCTCCGCCAGATCGCCGCCGAAGCCGCGCGGAAGGCCCGACGCGATCCGCAGGCAGACGGAGGCGATCGGCCGCTACGTCGCCGAGATGCCGGCGGCGCGGGTATTCTACGAGGCGTGGGGTACGCCATCCACCGACGATTCCTAGCATGCCCGCGTTCGCGCCAGGCCAGATCGTCCTCGTCGATTGGCGCGATGCGCTTCCCAAGGAGCCGAACAAGCGCCGGCCCGCAGTCGTCGTCGAGGACGCCGAGTTGTTCCACCCGAGCTATCCGAACGTCATCCTCGTCCCGCTCACGGCGGACCTGGATGGTCGCGGCGGAGCTATCCGTGCGGATCGATCCCACCACCGAAAATGGCTGCGCCAAGGTCTGCTTCGCCGCTTCCCCGCTCGTCGCTGGGACATCGAAGGCACGCGTGCGCGCCACGCAATCCAGGATCACTTCGGACCAACTCGTGCGCATCCGCCGCCAGATCGCCGACACGATCGGCCTCGCCTGAGCATCGCCGGCCGCGAAGCAGGTCGTGCCAGTTCCAACTGGGTTCTACTGCGCTTCCGCCGCCGACAGATCGGTGTCCTCGAACATTTCGGCGACCGGAATCTCGATCCCGATCTCCGGCATCCGTAGCGTGTCCTCGACGGTAAGCGCGGTGGCTATCCATGCGGCATCGCCGCTTGCGCGTTCGAGTACGGTAACGCCGATATCCGTGCTCTCGACGATGACATAGCGGCGGATGGAAGCGATCGCCGCATACTCGCGGACCTTGTCGATCCGGTCGGTGCGCCCCGAGGTCGGGCTGAGCACCTCGAATACCACGACAGGCTCCGTGACGAGGTGGGCTGTTCCAGGCGTTGGGGTACAACTCACCAGGGCGTCCGGATAGCGGACGGCATCCCCAACGGTGGCGATACCGGCGTTCGGTCCGCCCGGCCGGCACCCGCTCCCCCTCAACCGGACACGCAGCGCGGCCAGAAGATTTACGGTGATCCGGTCATGGTTCACGGTTCCGCCGGTCATCGCGACCGGCTCGAAGCCGTCGAACTCGTAGCGAACCTCCTGAGCCTGCGCCCAGGAGAAGAACGCATCGCGGGTCATCCGCGGCTTGCGGGCGGCGATGTTCATGGCCGCAACTTATAGCACGACCTGATGACGCGACGTAACGCCTGCCTACGGCCTCGGGTCGATCACCTGCGCGCACGCATCGGTGGCCCACGACCGGCACGATGTCGAGCCCCGCCGAGGTGAAGCGCCGCGCACGGCCACGTCATCGGCATGACATCGAAGTCACGCCTTGACGTTTGCGCGCCGGAGTCCGGTGATACGCCCTCCACGCACGACGGAGGCGAACCCATGTCACAGGCCTTCACCGCCCAGGACCGCATTTATCTGCGCCACGGCGAGCGCGAGATGCCGGCCCGCCTGTTCCTCCCGGAAGGCGCCGGCCCGTTCCCCGTCGTCATCGACCTCCATGGCGGCGCGTGGTGCTCGGGCGATCTCGCCGATGGGCAAGGCCGCGACGAGGCGCTCGCCGGCGCCGGCATCGCCGCCGTCGCGATCAATTTCCGCCACGGTCCGGACGGCTATCCGACCTCGCTCGCCGACATCAACTATGCGATCCGCTGGGTGAAGGCGAACGCCGCCGAGTTGCGCGTGCGTCCCGACCGTGTCGGCCTGTCCGGCAATTCGAGTGGCGGTCATCTCGCGATGCTTGCCGCCATGCGGCCGGCCGATCCGCGCTACACCGCGCTGCCGCTTGCGGGCGCGGACGCCACGATACAAGCGGTCGCGATGCTGTGGCCGGTCATCAATCCGCTCTCGCGCTACCGCAACGCGTTGCGCGCGCGCGACAGCGCCAACCCGCCCGCCTGGGTCGGCGACATCCCACAGCGCCACGACACCTATTGGCGCACCGAGGCGGCGATGGCGGAAGGCAACCCGATGCTCGCGCTGGAGACCGGCGAGGACGTGGCTCTGCCGCCCGCGCTGTGGATCCAGGGCCGCCCCGATCCGACGCACGATTACCGCGACCCCGACAGCCCGATCGACGCCAACGAGCCGGAGCGCTTCGTAAGCAATTACCGCAAGGCAGGCGGCAAGATCGAGCTTGTGGAGGTGGAGCAGGCGACGCGCGCAACCGGCCCTGGTCTCGACGCGCTGGTCGCCTTCTTCCGGAAGCATCTCGCATGATCAAGCAGCCGACGAAATATCCCGAGCTCGCCGATCCGCAGGCGCGCCCCCGATACGCCGGCGTCGCGACGTTCTTCCGTGCGCCGTACACGGAAACGCTCGCCGAGGCCGATATCGGCGTGATCGGCGTGCCGTTCGACGGCGGCGTGACCAACCGCTCCGGCACGCGCCACGGCCCGCGCGCGGTGCGCGAGCAATCGACCTTGCTGCGCCGCATCAACGTCGCCACCGGCATCACGCCCTTCGCGTCGGCGCGGGTGCGCGATCTCGGCGATTGCTGGATCGAGCAGCCCTACGAACTCGCCACCGCGCTCGAGGAGGTCGCCGGCTTCTATCGCGGCGTGATCGGGGCGGGTGTGATCCCGCTTTCGGTCGGCGGCGATCATTCGATCAGCTTCCCGATCCTGCGCGCGGTGGGCGCGAGCCGACCGGTCGGCATGATCCACATCGACGCCCATGCCGACACCGGCGACGACTATCTCGGCTCGCGCATCCATCACGGCGCGCCGTTCCGCCGGGCGGTGGACGCGGGCGCGCTCGATCCGAAGCGCGTCATCCAGATCGGCATCCGCGGCACCAGCAACGACCCGGACATGTGGGGCTTCAGCAGCAGCAGCGGGATGCGTGTCCTGACGATGGACGAGTTCCAGGACAAGGGCTGGCGCTTCGCCGCCGAGGAGGCGCGCCGCGTCGCTGGCGACGGCCCGGTGTATCTCTCCTACGACATCGACAGCCTCGATCCGTCCGAGGCACCCGGCACCGGCACGCCGGAGGCCGGCGGCATCCGCGCGATCGAGGCGCTGCGGCTGTTGCGCGCGCTGCGCGGCCTCGATTTCGTCGGCGGTGATCTGGTCGAGGTGTCTCCGCCGTTCGACCCCGGCACGATCACCGCCTTCAACGGCGCCTCGATCCTGTTCGAGATCCTGTGCCTGCTGGTCGAGGCACATGCGCGACGGTGACCGGCCTTATGGCGCCTCTGGCAGCCGTGTGCACTACCGGTCTGCTGCCTTCACGGCAGCCAGAAGACGCGGCAGCGGGAGCACCATCAGGCGCGGCTGGGAACCGGGAATCGCGGTGAACCCGAAGCGCGCATAGAAGCGCGAAGCCTCGTCATCGATCGGGTGTGTCGCGAGAGCGCGAAATCCGACATGGCGTGAAGTGGCCGCAACCCGGATCAGGGCATCGCGCAGAAGCCGCGATCCCAAGCCTTGCCCGCGATGGCGGGTGGCGACGGCAAGCTGGCCTAGCAGCATCAGCGGGACCGGGTCCGGTGCATTGCGCCGCAGCGGTCCCGGAAGGCTGACGCGAACCGCAGATGCGGTGGTAAGTGCGTAGAATGCAACAACGCGCTCGCCCTCGCAGAGAACGAATGTCCGCGAGTCGCCGGTCTCCTGGTTCCGGAGGGCTCGGCTCCGAAGCCAGGCGTCCAGGTCCGTGCGCCACCTCAATACGGCCCAGAGGTGACAACCGCTCCCGATCCGGCGACACTCGCGCGGAGACCACGCCATGCCCGCCGCCCCCCTCGTCCGTGCCCGGTCCTTCTGTGATCGCTTCGGCCTGCGCCTGCCGGTCCTGATGGCGCCGATGGCCGGCGCCCGCCCACCGGCGCTTGCGATCGCGATCGCCAATGCCGGCGGCATGGGCGCCTGTGGCGCCCTGCTCATGCAGCCCGACGCGATCGCCGCCTGGGTCGGCACGTTCCGCGCCGCCAGCAATGGCGCGTTGCAGCTCAACCTATGGATTCCCGACCCGCCGCCGGCTCGCGACGCCCGGGCGGAGGCCCGGATACGAACCTTCCTGGCTCGCTTCGGTCCCGAGGTCGCCGACAACGCGGGCGATACGATGCCCCCAGATGCCGCCGCGCAACGCCAAGCCCTGCTGGAAGCCAATCCGGCGGTCGTGTCCTCGATCATGGGCCTCTATCCGCCGGATTTCGTCGCCGCGCTGAAGGCGCGGGGCATCGCCTGGTTCGCGACCGTCACGACGGTCACCGAGGCGCTCGTCGCCGAGCAGGCCGGCGCCGACGTGATCGTGGCGCAAGGTGCGGAGGCGGGCGGGCATCGAGGCGCCTTCGATGCGGCGGACGCGGAGCGCCGGGCGGTCGGCCTGTTCGCCCTGCTCCCC
>JBAWFF010000128.1:0-2838 GCA_049591635.1 Acetobacteraceae bacterium | reverse complement strand
CGAAGTAATCGCCGAGGGCCTGGCGCCCGGCGCCGACGCCACCCTGATCGACACCGCGATCCGCCAGCTTCCGGCCGCGCTCCGCGCCGCCTGAGAATCGCCAAGCGCCCGAACCCCTGGTATCCCTCCGCCCGCGCGGGCGTAGTTCAATGGTAGAACGTCAGCCTTCCAAGCTGATCACGAGGGTTCGATTCCCTCCGCCCGCTCCAATTGCCGCTCCAACCGCTCAAAACCCGAACATATGGTCGAGCGAGAATCCGCCCGCCTCGTCCATCAGCCCATGATAACCGAACAAACGACAGGTCGCGTCGCGCACCAGCACGTACCCGGTCGGTCCCGCGCCGCGCAGCCGCTCCTCGCCGAACACCATATCCGGCCGGATCGTCGTCGAGCCCGAACAGGCGATCGCCACGTGCTCCTCCGCGATCGCCAGTCCGTCGCCGTCGTGCAGCACCAGCGCCGTCGAGGAGATTTCCCGCCACGGCGCCGACGCTGGATAGATCAGCACCGCGAAGCTCCGCCGCCGTGCATCGCCCAATCGCAGGAACAGCCGCGTCGTCAATCCGGGCGGCGGCCCGCTATAGGATTGCGGCTCGTCGCGATAGATCATCAGCGTGTTGAACATATGCGCGCCGAAGCTCGAATCCGCGGCGTGGCCGGATCGCCGATCCTCGTAGCGGAACAGCGCGTGCAGCCATCCGTCCGCCTCGCCGCCGTCGCGGAAATCGTAGACCAGCTCGGCGTGTCCCGCCGTCGCCGCCTCGACGTCGACCGCCACGCCATGATCGCGCGCCAGCCGGCCGAGGAATCGCTCGCCGACCTTCCGCCCCGCCTCGTCGAACACGTCGAGCCGCACCGGCAGGCTCGCCTGCGTCAGCGCCATCGGCGTCGGCTGCACGATGGTGCGAAACCGCACCGGGTCCAGCACCGGGAACGGCAGCAGGTACCCGCGCCCCAGCTGCGCTGGCAGCCCGGGAATCGCCGCGTCCGGGCGCAAATCGGCCCGCTCCACGTTCACATGCGCGATCCGCGTCCGCCCGCCGCGCGTGACCTCATAGCGCGGACGCACGACGTGCCGCCCTGCGCGCAGCTCCACCTGCGCCGGCCAGCGCACGCCCGGCAGCATCGCGCCGACATCGAGTGCCACGGTCGCGAACGGCCCGACCGCGCGATCGAGCGTAACCGGCCGCTCCGCGCCCATGCGATCGAGCGACACCGTGCCGGTCGGGATCGGCACCGCGTGGCTGTTCTGCAACCATAGGACGACGCGCTCATCCTCGCGCGGAGCCGGCAGGCCGGCGTAGCGATCCGATGGCCAGGCGTTGGCGTCGTGGGTACAAGAGAGCGACGGCCCGCCGGCGGAATCGTAAGTGTCCAACGCGTATTTCACCACGTCATGCCCGGTCGCGCCGATGACGTGGATGAACAACTGGCCGACGAACGGCCCCAGTCCGAAGCGCGCGCGCACCTCCTGGCTGTCGATCGCGAACCCGCCGGGCCCGGCCGGAACGCGCTCCTCCCACGTCGCCAACGCGGTACCGTCCGCGTCGAACAGCCGGAGCCACAGCCGCACGTTGCGGGCGCCGTACCCGGCCCAGTAATTGGCCGAGACGAGGCGCGTCGACAGCCCATCCTGGTCGCGAAAGAAGACGAGATTGGTCGCGTAGTTTAGCCGATCCAAGCAGCGCGATGGGTTGGTCAGCAACTCCCCCGGGGGCCGCGCCTCGTCGAGCGTGAACACCGCCGCATCGCGCGGGACGAAAGGCGCGATCCGCTCCGCGATCCGTCCGGCGTCGAATGCCGCGACCAGCACGCAAGACGCGTCCGCGTCGGTCAATTCGGTCAACGGCCGCGCCACCATTCCGGCGCGCGCGTGGCCCACCGCGAGCACGTCGTGGACATACAACCCGCATACGCGCAGCGGATAGAGCGCGAACAGCGCCTCGGCGATGCCGTCCGGATCGTACAACGCGACCGCCCCGCCTATCGCGTCGAGCTTGGAGTAAAGCCGCGCGATCGCCTCTGCGGCAAGCGGGTGCGAGAGCGCTTTGTAGATGACGTTGCCGCCCGCGCGGGCGTCGAAGGTGTGGATGTGCAGCATCGGTATCCCTGATCCGTTACAATCCCAATCGCCGACGAACCTCGGCGGCGGCATCGGCCGTGTCGTCCATCGGCTGCGTCTCCCACCGTTCGAGGCGGCCGGTGAAATTCCGTACTCGCCCGTCGGCGAGCAAGCCGGCGGTGAACAACCCGTTGCGCCGCGACCGGCCGGGCAGGGGGGCCAGCAGCACCGGCGCCGCGGTCGCGACCGCCTCCGAAATCATCGATACGCTGTCGGTCGTCACCACGATCGCATCGGCGAGTGCGAGCATCCCAAACTATGGGTTCTCCCCGCTGCCGTCCCACACATAGGCACCGAGCGGGGTCAGCGCGTCGGTGAGGACCCGGATCGCCGCCGGGTCGGTGCGCCGCGACGGCGTCAGTGCCAGGCCGACGCGATCCATCCGCATCATCGCCGCCAATTCGTCGCCGAGCCGCGCCGCGACCGCCGCATCCAGCCGGAACCGTCCGTTGCTGCCGCCGACCAGGACCGCGACCAGCGGGTGGGGGAGGGCGGCGAACCGCCCCCGCCAATGCGCCGCCTCGGCGCGCAGGCGCGCTTGCGTCACCCGATGCAGCGCGGTGCGCGTCACGACGACGTTCGGCCCCGTCATCTCGTCGTGGCGCGCCGCCACGATCACGTCGAAGCGGCGCGGATCCATGCGCGGGTCCTGGATCTGCACGGCCGGAACGCCACGCCCGCGCAGCGCCGCGCCAACCGCCGCCCCCATGCCGCCG
>JBAWFF010000127.1:0-2933 GCA_049591635.1 Acetobacteraceae bacterium | reverse complement strand
TGACCACATTGTCGACCTCGCGCGGCACCAGGCTGCGGAGCGGGACGGTGTGCATGTGATCGTCGCCGAAGACCTCCCACTGCGCGCCCTCCGGCCGATCGTGGAACTCGATCGGCCAGGAGCAGCGCGCGATTGCGTCGGAGAAGCGCCGGGACGCACGCACGTCTTCAGCGGTCAGCCGGTAGGCACCCTCGATCGAGCGGGTCTGGCGGATGCCGGGCAGGCCGTAAGCGCGCACGCTCGCCGCGCCGAACACCTCCGGAAACGCCGAGCGCAGGAAGCCGACCAGCCGATCCACCTGGGCGCGACCTTCCAGCACCATGCGCGACGCGCCGATCGGATCGAGCGGGGTTTCGATATGAGTCATGTTCACCAGCACTTCGCCGGCGCCGGGGAAGGCGAAGGCAAAGCCGTCATGGCGCACCAGGCCATGCACCGCCGCGCCCTCGGCGATGCGGCGCTTCAGCTCGTCGCGGTCGAGGCGTGCGAGCGCCGTCTCCTCGACGCCTTCGAGGAAGAACACCAGGGTGCCGTAGACCGCCGTTTCGGATTCGTGCACCGCGAGTCCGCCCATCCAGGACAGCACGGCGTCGCCGGACGCGTCCACGAAACCGGTCGCCTCCACGCGCAAATCGCCGTACCGGGTGGCGAGGTCGAGCGCGGTGATCCGCCGGTCCCTCCGCTCGACGCCATGCACGACCGTGCCCAGCAGGACGTCCATTCCGCTGATGCGGACAGCCTCCTCCACCCAGCGCGAGAGAGCGGCGATCCGATAGGAGACGATGACGGTATTACGACGGCCGCGAATTTCGTGCGCGGCGCCGCTCGCGCGCAGATGCGCGAGAATCTCGTCGGCGATGCCATGCGTCACCTGCGCCGGCTCCGGGCCGTTGGCATAGAGCCCGCAGAACGTACCGATCATCGAGCCGACAGACTGGCCGCCGAGCGTCGGCCCTGCTTCGACCAGTAGTACGCGCCGTCCGAGCCGCGCCGCTTCCAGAGCGGCGGAAACACCCGCGATTCCGGCACCGACGACGCAGAGATCGGCCGTCAGACGGACGGGCGCCGTGTCGGTGCGGCGCAGCGTGCGGGTGGGCGGGGTCGGGATCACGGCGCCAAGCTGCCAGCAATGCCTCCCCCTGGCCAGAAGCCGCCGCCGCCCCTATGTGGCCGCGATGTGGGCGATCGAGGTGGAGCGGCTGACGAAGCGCTACGGCGACGTGCTCGCGGTGGATGCGATCGATTTCGCCATCGCCTCGGGCGAGACCGTGGGGCTGCTCGGCGGCAACGGCGCTGGCAAGACGACCACCATCGCCATGCTGCTCGGTCTGCTGATCCCGACCGCGGGACGCATCCAGGTGCTGGGCCACGACATGGCGCATGACCGGTACGCCGCGCTCGCGCGGATGAACTTCTCCTCGCCTTACGTGGCGCTGCCGCAACGGCTTACGGTGGTGCAGAACCTGCGCGTCTACGGCCATCTGTATGGGGTGCCCCGGCTGGAGCGGCGCATCGCGGAGTTGGCCGAGGAGCTGGAGCTGGCGGAATTCCTCAGCCGCCGCGCCGGGCAACTCTCGGCGGGACAGAAGACTCGTGTCGCGCTCGCCAAAGCGCTGATCAACCGTCCCGAGGTGCTGTTGTTGGACGAACCGACCGCGAGCCTCGATCCCGACACCGGCGACTGGGTCCGCACCTGGCTCGAACGCTACCGTGCCGAAACCGGCTGCACGATCCTGCTTGCCTCGCACAACATGGCGGAGGTGGAGCGCCTGTGTTCGCAGGTGCTGATGCTTAAGGCCGGGCGCATCGTCGATCGCGGCAGTCCCGACGATCTGCTGATGCGCTACCGCCGCGAGGACCTGGAGGAAGTGTTCCTCGACATCGCGCGCGACCGCCGTCAGGCGAGAGAAGGGGCTTCGGCATGAGAGGCTCCCCGCTCCGCCGGGTATGGGCGATGATGTATCGCCATCTGGCGCTGTACCGCGGCTCCTGGCCGCGCCTGTTGGAACTTGCCTACTGGCCGGTGTTGCAAATGCTGATCTGGGGCTTCACGGCGAGCTTCATTGCCCGTCGCATGAGCGCAGGGCCGGGAATGCTGGCGGCGAGCACGCTGCTCGGCGGCGTGCTGCTGTGGGAGGTGGCGCTGCGCAGTCAGATGGGCGTCGCCATCAGCTTCATGGAGGAGATGTGGTCGCGCAACCTGGGGCACATCTTCGTTTCTCCGCTGCGGCCGTGGGAATTGGTGGCCGCCCTGCTCGGCATGTCGGTGATCCGTATGCTGGCCGGAGTCCTGCCGGCGATCGCCGTCGCGTATTTTCTCTACGCGTTCAACCTGTTTACGCTTGGGCCGATCCTGGTGCTGTTCTTCGCCAATCTGATGATCATGGGGTGGTGGGTGGCGTTGGGCGTGGTGTCGCTGATCCTGCGTCACGGCGCCGGCGCCGAGGCGCTCGCCTGGTCGGTCCTGTTCGGCCTGACGCCGTTCGCCGCCGTGTTCTATCCCGTCTCGGTGCTGCCGCACGCGATGCAGGCGGTTGCCTTGGTGATCCCGGCCTCGCACGTCTTCGAGGGGATGCGCGCGGCGCTGATGGACGGTGTGATCCGCTGGGACCAGCTGATCGCCGCTTTCGCGCTGAACGCGGTGTGGACGCTGGCCGCCGGCGTGCTATTCGCGCGCCAGCTGCGACAGGCCCGGCTGCGCGGGGCGTTGCTGAGCGTGGGGGAGTGAGTGTGACATCGTTCTGGCTTATCCGCCACGCGCTGGTCGACGAAAACGCCCGCGCGATCCTCTACGGCACGCTCGACGTCGCGCTGTGCCCGACCAGCCTGGTCGAACAGGCGCCGATGTATCGCGCGCTCGCCGCCCGGCTGCCGCGGCCGGCGCGGTGGATCGTCACGCCGCTGTCGCGCACGCGGCGCACCGCCGAGGCGAT
>JBAWFF010000126.1:0-2031 GCA_049591635.1 Acetobacteraceae bacterium | reverse complement strand
AGCGCCGAGATCGGCAGGAAGAAATACGCCGCCGCGCCGACCAGCAGGATCGCCGCCATCAGCAGCGCGGTGCCGACCGGACGGAGGATGAAGATGCGTGACGGGTTCACTTGGGCGGGGTGGCCGGCGGTGTCGCGGCGGCGGCGGGGGCGGCCGGTACCGTGACCTTCATGCCGGCCCGCAGCCGATCGGTACCGTCCGTCACCACCCGCTGCCCTGGTGTCAGCCCGGAGATCACTTGCTGGAACTGACCGTCCACCGGTCCAAGGTTCACTGGCTGGGCGGTAACGGTTCCGTCAGCCCCGATTAGCCAGACATAGGTGCCCGGCGAGCCGAGCTGCACCGCCGCGACCGGCACGCGGACCACGTTGGCGAGCGTGTTGACCAGCAGGCGCGCATTGACGAACTGGAAGGGGAAAAGCTGGCTCTTCGCGTTCGGGAATGTCGCCCGCATCTTGACCGTCCCGGTCGCGGTGTCCGCCTCGTTGTCCACGGTCGAAAGCTGACCAGCGTCGAGTTGGGTGACGTTCGCCTGGTCGTAGGCATCCACCGACAGCTTCGCGCCCGTGCCCATGCGCGCCTCGACCTGTCCGAGATTCTGCTGCGGCACGGAGAACACGACCGAGATCGGTTGCATCTGGGTGATGACGACGAGGCCGTTGGCATCGGTGGTCTGCACGTAATTGCCCGGATCAACCTGGCGCAGCCCGACGCGGCCGTCGATCGGCGCGACGATGTGGGCGTAGGTGATGTTGAGCTGATCGGTGGCGACGGTGCCCTGATCGGCCTTCACCGTCCCGGCGTCCTGCTGGACGAGGTATTTCTGGTCATCGACCTGCTGGCGCGAGATCGAATCCTGGCGCCCCAAGGTCTGGTAGCGCTGCAAATCCGCCTGCGCTTGCGCCAACAACCCCTGGTCGTGGCCGAGCTGGCCCTGGTCGCGCTCCAGCTGCGCCTGGTAGGGCCTCGGGTCGATCTGGGCGAGGAAGTCGCCCTTCTTGACCATCTGCCCTTCCTGGAAGGCGACTTGCGTGAGCTGGCCGTTGATCTGCGTCTTCACGGTGACGGTATCGAGCGGGGCGACGGTGCCGAGTTCGTTGAGCACGATGCGGATATCGCCGGTGCCGATCGTCGCCGCGCCCACAGGCTGTGCCGTGGCCTGGCCGCCACGTGGCGCCCTGGCCGGCGGCGCACGATGCGTCAGGGCGAACCACAGTCCCAAGGCGACCAGCACGAGAATAGCGGCGAGAAGCAGCCAACGGAGGCGCGAACGACGCACCCGCGTGGGTCGCGACAGCGGGGGAATCTCGGTCCCGTAATCGGGTTTGTCGACGCGCTCGTCCATGCCGGTCCGGCTTGCTCCGAAATCGAGGGTCGCGTCGGGCTACGACCCGACGGTCTGGCCGTCACACCTCGCAATGCGACGCCCGTACCCGCGCATCACATGGGATTGCGGCGGTGATGGGTCCGGATCGAGGCGGCAGATCGATTTAGGTGGTCCTTGTTGCCAGGCGGCTACCAACGGGCAACAGAACGTAACGCTGGTGGCCACGTTTGGTGCCGTCTGTATGACGAGCTATTTCATCTGGAACAGAACGCGCAGCGGCATCGCGGAGGAAACCGGCTTGCCGTCGCGGACAGCGGGCAGGAAGTGCCATGTCCGCACCGCGTCGCGGGCTGCCCGATCCAGCAGGATGAACCCCGACGTCTCGGCGACATCGATCCCGCTTACGAGGCCGTCGGGGCCGACATGGATCAGCAGCGTGACCGCCCCGTGCTCGCCACGGGCGGCCGCGTCAGGGGGATAGATAGGCTCGCGGTTGCGCCAGTGCGCATCCACCTTGGCAGCGAGAACGTCCCGCCCGCTCGCGAGGGCATTCGTGAGGTCGTCGCCGCCACCGAGATTGACCTCGGGAGGGCGCGCCGGGGCGACGGGACGCGAGGCCGCGCGGACGGATGCGGAGGCAGGTGGCCGGACCGGCGGGCTCGGCGGGACAGGGGGCGGAAGCGGAAGCGCCTCCGGGGCAACGG
>JBAWFF010000125.1:0-4334 GCA_049591635.1 Acetobacteraceae bacterium | reverse complement strand
TGCCGGGCGCCGTGGCGCCCTTCTCCAAGCCGGCGGCCTTCTTCAAGAAATACGTGTTGGGCGGGGTCTTGGTGATGTAGCTATAGGTGCGGTCGCCGAACGCGGTGATGACCACCGGGATCGGCATCCCCGGCTCGAGGTTCTGGGTCGCGGCGTTGAAGTCCTTGACGAAGGCCATGATGTTGAGGCCGCGCTGGCCCAGGGCGGGGCCGACCGGGGGCGACGGCGTCGCCTTGCCGGCGGGAATCTGGAGCTTGATGTAGCCGACGATCTTTTTCGCCATCCCTGGTCATCCCTATCGCCAAGGACCGCGGTGCAACCGGCGCCGGGCGCCAATGGGCGCCCGGATGCCTCCCGCGTTCCGGTGTGAAGCGGCGGGCTTTAGTCGATCCCGGGCGAGGTGTCGAGTCCCCCCCGCCTTTCAGCCCTCGTCACCCTCACCCGCCGCGCCAGTGCGCGGCGACCTCTCCCGCAAGCAAGCGGGAGAGGTGACTTCGCCATATCGCACCGGGCCGTTGTGCGTGGCGAGGGCTTGCAATGACCGCGGTGGGCGCTTAAAGATATATGCATAATATAGCTTATGGCTCGCAATGCCCTCGATCGGTAACCGAGTGTCGCGCTGGACGCCGGCGATCTTCGCCTGTGCGCTGGTCAACTTCATCGCCGCGCAGGCGCTGATCGCCGCCGGCCTCGGTTGGCCGGTCGCGGCCGAGGCGGCACCGGTCACGCTGATCGACGTGCATCTGCTCACCGTCGGGTGGCTCACGCTCCTCATGTTCGGCGCCTTGTTTCAGTTCGTGCCGGTCATTACGTCGCGCAATCTGCTGGCCCAGCGCCTCTCACTCGCCGCGCTCGTGCTTCTGGAGCTTGGCCTCGCCTGCATGGTCGGGGGGTTCCTGCTCCTGGGGAGCGGGACGTCGGCCGTGCTCCTGCCGGTCGGAGGCGGCCTCGTCGCGACCGGCGCGCTGGCCGGGATCGTCAATCTCGTCGTGCCGTTGACCGGCAAGCGGCCGCTGCCGCTGAGTGCGCGGTTCGTGCTCGCGGGCCTGGTCTTTCTGTTGGTGACGATCGCCCTCGGGATCACCTTCGCGCTGGCGCTGACGGTGCCGAGCCTCGGCGGGGCGCTCGCCCCGATCGTCGCGAGCGGCGTCGAATACCATGCCCTCGCCGGGATCGGCGGTTGGTTCACCCTGACCGCGATCGGCGTCTCCTATGAATTGCTGCCGATGTTCATGCTCGCCCCGCACGATCGCGGCGCCTGGGGCAGTGCCGTGTTGTGGATTGGGGTGATCGGGTTCGCGATGGCGTTCGGCGCCGGCCTGGCTCCCCTGGCCGTTATCGAGGCGATCGGACGAGCCGCGATCGGCCTGGCGCTTGTTCTCTATCTGATCGACATCGTGCGCCTGTACCGGACCCGGCGCAGGCGGCGGATCGAGCTGCACAATCGGGCGGTCATCGGCGCCTTCGCGTGCCTCGGGCTCGCCCTGCTCGCCGCCACAGTGGCCGACATAAGCGGCGAACTCGCCGAAGCGGCCCCTCCCCTCCTCGTCTTGCTGCTGCTCGGCTGGCTGAGCGGCCTCGGCCTCTCGCAACTCTACAAGATCATGCCGTTCCTCGCCTGGCTGTCCCGGTTCGGGCGCCGGCTCGGCACGGGCACCGTTCCGCGGGTGCAGGACTTGGTGAACGAGCCGGCGGCCCTGCCGCTGTTCGCGGTCTATTTCGCCGCCGTCGTCATCGCCACCGTCGCCGCGTGGCTCGGGCTCGCCGCGGTCGTGCGCGGCGCGATGGTGCTGTCGCTCGGCACGACGCTTCTGCTGGTGCGCGAATACTGGCGCGCCTGGCAGGGCCACTACGTCCGCGCCGGGCATGAGCCCCGGGCGCCGTCGCTTCCCTTTGGCTTGGAACGCAAGGAGGCCGCCCATGTCCGCAGCCACGCCCCTCACGCTTGATGTCCGCGAGGATTTGCGCAACGGCGGCGAGCCGCTGCCGGCGATCCTCCACGCGGTCGGCCGGCTCGCGCCAGGCCAGACCCTGCGGCTGCTGGCGACGTTCGAGCCGATCCCGCTTTATGCGATGCTGGGGCGGAAGGGGTTCGGCCACGCCGCGACCCGACACGGCGAAGGGGATTGGGAAATCCTGTTCGCCCCTGGCCAGGAGCCGGCCGGCAAGAGCCGAAAGCCATCGAACGAGGCAGACCGTACCGCGGTGGATACGACCGACTGGCCGCCGGCGACCACGTACCTGGATAATCGCGACCTGCAACCGCCCGAACCGCTGGTCCGCATTCTCGACGCGCTCGAACATCTTGGTGCCGGCGAGGTCCTGGAGGCGATCAACGAGCGGGAACCGATCTTCCTCTATCCCGAACTCGAACTGCGCGGCGCCGCGATCCAGGTGAGCAAGCAGGAAGACGGCTCCGTCAGGCTGCTGATCCGGCGGGGAGGTTGAGCCGATGCGCGAGGACGCGAAGCTGCCCACCAACGAGACCGTTCGCACCGCCCTGCTGGACGTGATCGACCCAGAGCTGGGCTTCAACATCGTCGATCTCGGCCTGATCTACGACATCGCCATCGAGGGACGGACCCTCGAAGTCACCATGACGATGACGACGCCGGGCTGTCCCGCCCAGGACTACATCGTGGGCGGCGTCGAGCGCCGGCTCGGCCGCGAGGACGGCGTCACCGGGATCTTCGTCGATGTCGTCTGGGATCCGCCGTGGTCGCCCAGCAAGATGTCGCCTGTCGCGAAGGCGCATTTCCGCATTCGCGAGGACGCCGCGTGAGCACGACCACGGCACCCGACACCGAGGTTGCGGCCATCAATCGCCTGTTCGTGGCGGCGCTGATGGCCCTGGCCCAGGCCGGCGAGACCGAACAGGCATGTCGCCTGGCGGCTCGCGGCTGGTCCGCCCTGCGCCACGTCAACCACCGGGAGGCCGAGCGGCTGAACGCCGCGTTGCACGGTCTCACCCGGCCTCGCTTCACCCAAGACAAAGGAGTCGCCCATGACTGACGCCAAGGTTCTGGATGTACGCTCGCTTATTCCCGCCGAGCGCCATCGCACCATCTTCGATACCTACGGCAAGCTGCCGGCGGGCACGAAGTTCGTCCTGGTGAACGATCACGACCCGAAGCCGCTGTACTACCAGTTCGACGCCGAGCATCACGGCGACTTCTCCTGGCGCTACCTGGAGCAGGGACCGGAGGTTTGGCGGGTCGAGATCGGCCGTCCGAACCCCGCGCAACGAGGAGCGCGATGACCTACGTTGTTACCGAGGCATGCATCAAATGCAAGTATATGGATTGCGTCGAGGTATGTCCGGTGGACTGTTTCTACGTCGGGGAGAACACGCTGGTGATCCACCCCGACGAATGCATCGACTGCGGCGTGTGCGAACCGGAATGCCCGGCGGAAGCCATCATACCGGACAGCGACGCACACGCCGCGGACTGGGTCGAGATGAATCGGACCTATGCGCAGCTTTGGCCGAATATCACGCGCAAGGGCACGCCGCCGCCGGATGCCGACGAGTGGAAGGGCGTGGCGGACAAGTTCCAGCGGTTCTTCTCGCCGCAGCCCGGCGAGGAGGGTGACTGAGGGGAGCGGCGCAGCCGTCTCCCCTGGCTTGCCCGTGACCCGCGCGGGACCGATATAACGGCGCCTCCATCGGATCCCGCAGCATGCCCCAGACCCATCACAGCCGCATCCTGATCATCGGCGCCGGGCCGGCCGGCTATACCGCCGCGATCTATGCCGCGCGGGCGAGCCTCGCGCCCACCTTGGTCGCCGGGCTGCAGCCGGGCGGGCAGTTGATGATCACCACCGACGTGGAGAATTACCCGGGCTTCGCCGAGGCGGTGCAAGGGCCGTGGCTGATGGAACAGATGGCGGCCCAGGCCGCGCATGTCGGCACCAGGATCGTCGACGACCTGATCGTCGAAGCCGATCTCGGCGTTCGCCCGTTCCGTTGCCTGAGCGATCAGGGTGATACCTACACGGCCGACGCGCTTATCATCGCGACCGGCGCGCAGGCGCGTTGGCTCGGCCTGCCATCTGAAAAGCGCCTCCAGGGCAAGGGCGTGTCGGCGTGCGCCACCTGCGACGGGTTCTTCTTTCGCGGCAAGCGGGTGGTTGTCATCGGCGGCGGCAATACCGCCGTCGAGGAGGCGCTGTACCTCACGAACCTCGCCGAACACGTCACCTTGGTGCATCGGCGGGACACGCTGCGGGCCGAGAAGATCCTCCAGGCGCGGCTGTTCGCGAACCAAAAGGTCTCGGTCGTGTGGGAGAGCGTGGTCGAGGAGATACTGGGCGGCGGTACGCCCGAGGGCGTG
>JBAWFF010000124.1:0-11029 GCA_049591635.1 Acetobacteraceae bacterium | reverse complement strand
ATCAGCCCGTTCGAATTGGAGAGCATCCTGATCGAGCACGCCGCGGTCGCCGAGGCCGCCGTGGTCCCGGCGCCCGATAAGGTGCGGACCTCCGTGCCCAAGGCGTACGTCTCTCTGGCGCAGGGCTGGGCGGCCGATCGCGAGACGGCGCTCGCGATCTTCCGCCACCTCCGGGCGGGGACCGCGCCCTACAAGCGGGTGCGGCGGATTGAATTCGCCGACCTGCCGAAGACGATCTCCGGCAAGATCCGGCGGGTGGAGCTTCGCGGGGCGGAGACGCAGCGAGCCCGTAGCGGAGATCGCGGAGGCGAGTTCAGGGAGGAGGATTTCCCGGAGCTGCGGAAGGAGCAATGAGGCTTGCCTCCCCGCAAAAGGGGGCTTTTCCCGGACGCGGGATCGTGACATGGATGTGTTTGGCGCAGGCCACTTGGCGGTAAAGCGCGTGACTACTGGCACGCTTGTTGCTTGACTGAGACAGAATCTGCAACCGGGGGTTCAGGAATGATAACACGTCGGGCAGCCGCCCAGCTTATCGCCGCCGTCGCCGCGACCTCGGCGCTGGGAGGCGTCGGCGCCGCGCACGCCGCGGACTCCAAGCTGCTGAAGGTCGGGGTCAATCTGTCGCTGACCGGGGCGGACGCGCACAGCGCCAAGCTGATCCTCGACGGTGCGGAGATGGCGTTCGACCAGGCCAACAAGGCGAACGAGGTTCCCGGCTATACGTTCGACGTGATCGCCTATGACGACGCGACCGCGACCGCCGGCCAGTACGACCCGGTGCAGGCGGCGACCAACGCCCGCAAGATGGTCTCCGACCCGCAGACGATCGCCGCGATCGGCCCGCAGATGTCGGGTTCCGGCAAGGCGATGGCGCCGATCCTGAGCCAGGGCGATCTGGCGACGATCACCCCGGCCTCGACCAACCCCGACATCACCGACCCGAAATTCGCCGCCCAGTACCGCCCGGGCGGCAAGCCGATCTACTTCCGCACGGTGACGACCGACGCCTACCAGGGCCCGAACATGGCCAACTACATGGCCCATGACCTGCACGTGAAGACGGTCTACATCCTCGACGACAGCGGCGCCTATGGCGTCGGCATGGCGGACGCCTATCAGCGTCAGGCGGAAAAGGACGGCGTGAAGGTGCTCGGCCGCGACCGGCTCGACCCCAAGGCCGCCGACTACACCGCCGTGCTGACCAAGATCAAGCAGCTGAACCCCGACGCGATCTATTACGGCGGCGTGCTCCAGGCCGGCGTGAAGCTCGCCAAGCAGGGCTACGACATCGTCCCGAACGTCATCAAGGCGGGCGGCGACGGCGTGATGGGTCCGGAAATGCTGACCGGCGCCGGCTTCCCGGCCGCCGAGGGCTGGTACGCGACCAACGCCTCACCGCACATGACCGACGACACCGGGGAAAGCAAAGTCGGAAAGTTCATCAAGGAATTCAAGGCGAAGTACGGCGAGTCGCCCGACGACTACACCATCACGGGCTACGACGCGGGTCTCGTCATCATCGATGCGGTGAAGCGCCTGGCTGCCGAGAAGAAGCCGGTCAATCACGCCACTGTTCGCGATGCGATCCAGACCGCCAACGTGCCGACACTCCAGGGTACCGTGTCCTTCGACGCGAACGGCGACGTGAAGGATCGCACGGTCAGCGTGTTCCAGATCAAGAAGGATACCACGAAGCCGCTTGACGACATCTCGGCGCAGTACCACTACATCGGCGTGGCGCCGCAGGCCTGACCGCCAGCACGGGGTTCAGGGATGATCACGCGCCGCACGGCCGCCCAGCTTATCGCCGCCGTGGCAGTGACGACCGCGGTGGGACGCGCCGGTGGCGCCAAGGCCGCGGACGCCAAGGTTCTGAAGGTCGGGGTCAACCTGTCGCTGACCGGGGCGGACGCGCACAACGCCAAGCTGATGCTGCAAGGCGCGCAGCTCGCTTTCGACCAGGCCAACAAGCAAAACGAGGTTCCCGGCTACACGTTCGACGTAATCGCCTATGACGACGCGACGGCGACGGCGGGCCAGTACGACCCGGTGCAGGCGGCGACCAACGCCCGCAAGATGGTGTCGGACAGACAGATCATCGCCGCGATCGGGCCGATGATGTCGGGTTCCGGCAAGGCGATGGCGCCGATCCTGAGCCAAGGCGATCTGGCGATCATCACCCCGGCCTCCACCAATCCCGACATCACCGATCCGCGGTTCGCCGCGCAGTACCGCCCGGGTGGCAAGGCAATCTACTTCCGCACGGTGACGACCGACGCCTTCCAAGGCCCGAACATGGCCAACTACATGGCCCGCGACCTGCACGTGAAATCGGTCTACGTGCTCGACGACAGCGGCGCCTACGGCGTCGGGATGGCGGATGCGTTCGAGGCGCAGGCGAAAAAGGACGGGATCAAGGTGCTCGGCCGCGACCGGCTCGATCCGAAGGCGGCCGACTACACCGCCGTGCTGACCAAGATCAAGCAGCTCAATCCCGACGCGCTCTACTTCGGCGGCGTCAGCCAGGCCGGGGTGAAGCTGGTCAAGCAGTCCTACGATATCATCCCGAACGTCATCAAGGCGGGCGGCGACGGGATGGATACCCCGGATCTGCTGAACGGCGCCGGCTTCCCGGCCGCCGAGGGCTGGTATGCGACGATCGCCTCGCCGCACATGACGGACAGCAGCAAGGCGGCCGCTCTCGTCGCGGCCTACAAGGCGAAGTTCGGCGAAACGCCCGACGACTATGCGATCACGTCCTACGACGCGGGCCTCGTCATCGTCGCCGCGGTCAAGAGCCTGGTCGCGGCGAACAAGCCGGTCAACCATGACACGGTGCGCGATGCCATCCAGGCGGTAAAAGTACCGACCGTCCAAGGCGTGGTATCGTTCGACCAGAACGGCGACATCGTCGACCGCACGGTCAGCGTGTTCCAAATCCGCAGGGATCCCTCGAAGCCGCTCGACGACATCGAGGCGCAGTACCACTACATCGGTGTGGCGCCGCAGGCGTGACACCGCGAACCGTAACCATAGGGAGGGCACAAGAATGATCACACGTCGGGCAGCCGCCCAGCTTATCGCCGCCGTCGCCGCGACTTCCGCGCTGGGAGCCGGGACTGCCCGAGCGGCCGACGAAAAGACACTGAACATCGGCATCAACCTGCCGCTGACCGGTGCCGACGCGCAGAGCGCCAAGCGGATCCTGCAGGGCGCGGAGCTGGCGTTCGACCAGGCCAATGCCAAGAACGAGGTTCCAGGCTACAAGTTCGTGACCCAGGCCTATGATGGAGCGACCGCGACGGCGGGGCAGTATGACCCGGTGCAGGCGGCGACGAACGCCCGCAAGATGGTCTCCGACAAGCAGACCATCGCCGCGATCGGGCCGCAGATGTCGGGCTCTGGCAAGGCGATGACGCCGATCCTAAGCGAGGGCGATCTCGCGATCATCACGCCTTCCTCGACCAATCCGGACATCACCAATCCGAAATTCGCCGCCCAGTATCGGCCCGCGGGCAAGCCGGTCTATTTCCGGACGGTGACGACGGACGCCTATCAGGGTCCGGAGATGGCCAACTACATGGCCCATGATCTGCACGCGAAGACGGTCTACATCCTCGACGACAGCGGCGCCTATGGCGTCGGCATGGCGGATGCCTTCCAGAAGCAGGCGGAGAAGGACGGCATGAAGGTGCTTGGCCGCGACCGGCTCGACCCGAAGGCGGCCGACTACACGGCGGTGCTGACCAAGATCAAGCAACTGAACCCCGACGCGCTCTACTACGGTGGGGTGAGCCAGGCGGGGGTGAAGCTCGCCAAGCAGGCCTACGACATCATCCCGAAGGTCATCAAGGCGGGCGGCGACGGTATGCAGACGCCGGAGCTGCTGACCGGTGCGGGCTTCCCGGCGGCGGAAGGGTGGTATGCCACGATCGCCTCGCCGCATATGACGAGCGACACCAAGGCGGCGGACTTCATCAAGGCGTACAAGGCGAAGTTCGGCGACGCGCCCGAGGACTACTCGATCACCGCCTATGACGCCGGCCTCGTCATCATCCACGCGGTGAAGCAGCTGATCGCCGAGAAGAAGCCGGTCACGCGCTCGAACGTCCGCGACGCGATCCAGAACTCCAAGACGCCGACGATCCAGGGCGAGGTGTCGTTCGACGCCAACGGCGACCTGACCGACCGCACGGTCAGCATCTTCCAGGTCAGGAAGGACACCTCGAAGCCGCTCGACGACGTCGAGGCGCAGTTCCACTACATCGGCGTCGCGCCTCAGGCCTGATCGCTCCGGGATGCACATGACCGTCTTCGATCTCTGGCTGCAGCAGTTGATCAACGGGCTCAGCCTGGGGGCGATGTACGCGCTCCTCGCGCTCGGGTTCACCCTGGTCTACGGCATCCTGGAGCTCATCAACTTCGCCCACTTCAACATCTTCATGATCGGCTCCTTCGTCGCCATGTGGGTGTTGCAGTCCTTCGGGCTGTCCGGTCAGAACGTCATCCTGACCGGACTCCCGCTGGTGGGCGTCCTGTTGGCGGCGCTGATCGCCAGCATGCTCTTCGCGGGCGTGCTGGGGGCGGCGATGGAGCGCTATGCGCTGCGACCGCTGCGCGGCATCACCGGGCCGGCGGCGATGATCACGACCATCGGCATCTCGTATATCCTGTTCAATATCGTCGTCCTGGGCATCGGCGCGGATTCGAAGAACTTCCCCAACCCGCTACCCCCCATGAAATGGCACCTCGGCGGCCCGAACGGCGCCGTCCTCGAACTGCGCCAGGTGCTGATCTGGGCGGTGTCGATCGTCCTGATGGGCGGGCTATGGGTGTTCGTGCAGCGCTCCCGGATGGGCAAGGCGATGCGCGCCACCGCGCAGGACCCCGAAGCGGCGCGGATGATGGGCGTCGAGGTCGACAAGGTGATCCTGATCGCCTTCTTCGCCGGCTCCGCGCTCGCCGGTGCGGGCGGGATGATCTTCGGCCTCTACTACAACTTCACCAGCTTCATCATCGGCTTCACCGCCGGCCTGCGCGCTTTCACCGCCGCGGTGCTGGGCGGCATCGGCAACGTGCCCGGCGCGATGGTGGGCGGCGTGCTGATCGGGCTGATCGAGGCCTTCGGCGGCCAGTTGATCGGCGCCTCCTGGGCCGACGTCATCATCTTCTCGATCCTGGTTCTGGTGCTGGTCTTCAAGCCAACCGGCCTGCTCGGCCGCCTGGCCCCGACCAAGTCGTGAGGACGCGGCCATGAGCGAACTCGTCGCCCGATCGCCCGTCGGCCGGATGTGGCGGGCCTATCCCGAGGCGTGGCGGCAGCCGACGATCCTGCTGCTGCTCGCGGCCGCCACGCTGCTCTTCCCGATCTATCACAGCAACGACGCCGACATCGACGCACTCGCCAACGCCTTCGCCTTCGCGACCCTGGCGCTGGGGCTCAACATCGTCGTCGGCTTCGCCGGTCTGCTTGACCTCGGCTACGCCGCGTTCTTCGCGATCGGCGCCTACACCTACGGCGTACTCAACTCCTTTCAGCTGCATCCGGCGTGGAGCAACGCCTGGGATTTCGCCCAGACGCTCGGGCTGGTGGCGAAGATGCCGGGGGAGACCGGTGGGGAGGTCGTGCACTTCACCCTCTCGTTCTGGATCGCCTTGCCGCTCGCCGCGCTGGTCAGCGCGTTCTTCGGCGTGTTGTTCGGCTTCCCGACCCTGCGCCTGCGCGGCGACTATCTCGCGATCGTCACGCTCGGTTTCGGCGAGATCGTGCCGATCATCTTTCGCAACTGGGACAGCCTGACCAACGGCGCCGCGGGATTGAACGGAATTGCCGCGCCCAGATTCTGGGGCCACAGCTTCGGCGTCGACGCGACGCCCTATTACTATGTCGCCGTCGCGCTGGTGGCGCTGCTGCTGTTCGTAAGCGCGCGGCTGCGTGACTCGCGGATCGGGCGGGCGTGGATGGCGATCCGGGAGGACGAGATCGCCGCCGGCGCCATGGGCGTGAACCGGGTGCACTACAAGCTGCTCGCCTTTGCGACCGGCGCCGCCTTCGCCGGCATGACCGGCGTGTTCTACGTGGCCAAGCTGCAAACCGCCACGCCCGACATGTTCGTGTTCAACGTCTCCATCATGATCCTGGTCATGGTGGTCTTCGGCGGAATGGGCAGCATCTGGGGCGTCGTGGTCGGTGCGATGGTCCTGCAGCTGCTGCAGTCGTGGTGGCTGCAGGATTTGACCGGCTGGCTGAACGCGCTCGGGAACCTGGTAGGCAGCAACTGGCTGTCGCACATCGATCTGGTGCCGTCGATCGAGCTGATCTTCGGCATCATCCTGGTGGTGATGATGCTGTACCGCCGTCAGGGCCTGATTCCGGCCTCCAGCGCCCCGACCGGGCTGACGTTCGAGCAGCAGAACGCCACGGTTAGCCTCGCGGAGCAGGACATCCGGCTGCCGGGCATAGGCGGCACGGCGTCCTCCGGGGCAATCGCGCTGCGGGTGAAGGGTGTCACGGTGCGCTTCGGAGGCCTGGTCGCGCTTAACGCGATCGATCTCGAAGTGCCGCAGGGCAGCGTGGTCGCCGTGATCGGGCCGAACGGGTCGGGCAAATCGACGCTGTTCAACGTGATGACGGGGCTGGTGCCGGCCGGCGGAGGCAGCATTCTGTTCCATGGGGATGAGATCCTCGGGCTGCCGGACCACGCAATCCTCAAGAAGGGGATCGCGCGCACCTTCCAGAACATCCGCCTGTTCCCGACGCTCTCCATCATGCAAAACCTGCTGATCGGCCAGCATGCGCGCCTGCGTACCGGCGCGCTCGCGGCGGTGCTGCATCCGAAGTGGTCGCGCCGCGAGGAAGCGGCGGCACAAGACTGGGTGCGCGAGATTCTCAAGGTGTTCGGCAACCGGCTGACCCCGCGCATCGACCAGGCGGTGAGCGGGCTCTCCTACGCCAACCGGCGGCGCACCGAGATCGCCCGCGCACTGGCCTCCCGCCCGAAGCTGCTGCTGCTCGACGAGCCGACCGCCGGGATGAATCCCGCCGAGACGCTGGAGCTCGCCGGACAGATCAAGAAGCTGAAGGAGCTTGGCCTGACGGTGCTGCTGATCGAGCACAAGCTCGACGTGGTGACGACGTTGGCCGACACCGTCTATGTGCTCGACCACGGCGAGGTCATCGCCAAGGGACGCCCCGAGGAGGTGCGGCGCAACGAGGAGGTGCTGCGCGCCTATCTGGGCCGCAACACGCAGGCGGCGCTCGCGGGCGGCGCGGAGGTGGGCGCGCATGTTGCTTGAGTTCAAGGACGTCGACACGTACTACGGCGATCTGCACGTCCTGAAGCAGGTCAACTACACGATCGACAAGGGCGAGATCGTGAGCCTGCTTGGCGGCAACGCCAGCGGCAAGTCGACCACGATGAAGACCATCATGGGCGTGGTGCGTCCGACGCGCGGCACCATCACCTATGACGGGATGCAGATCGGCAAGATGTCGACCGCGGACCGGGTGAAGCACGGCATCGCTCCGGTGCTCGAGGCGCGCCGGCTGTTCACCCGCATGACGGTCTACGAGAACCTGGAGATGGGCGCCTACCTGCGCAAGCGCGGACCCGAGTTCAACGAGGATCTGGAGCGGGTGTACACGCTGTTCCCGCGCGTGAAGGAGCGCCGCACGCAAATCGCCGGCACCTTGTCGGGCGGGGAGCAGCAGATGGTGGCGATGGCGCGCGCGCTCATGGCGCGGCCGCGGTTGCTTTGCATGGACGAGCCCTCGATGGGATTGTCGCCGCTGTTCGTGGAGCAGACCTTCGAGATCATCCAACAGATCAACCGCCAGGGCACCACGATCTTCATGGTCGAGCAGAACGCCAACATGGCGCTGCAAATCGCGCATCGGGCGTACGTGCTGCAAACCGGGCAGGTGGTGCTGTCGGGAACGGCGGCGGACTTGCGCCAGAACCCGCTGATCCGCGAGGCGTATCTGGGCGAGATGCAGGTGGCGGCGGCGTAAGCCGCCTCACACGTCCAAATTAGCCACCCGCAACGCATTCCCCACGATGAACTCCCGCCGCGGCTCCACCACGTCGCCCATCAGTGTGCTGAACACCTGCCCCGCGTCCTCGTCGTCGCCGACTTTCACCTGCAACAATGTCCGCACCGCCGGGTCGAGCGTCGTGTGCCAGAGCTGGTCGGGGTTCATCTCGCCCAGCCCCTTGAACCGCTGGATCGTCAGCCCGCGCCTACCTTGAGCGATGATCCGGTCATACGCGCTCGCCGGGCCGGCCAACTTCGCTTCTTGCTTGTCGAGCAGCAGATGCGCCGGCGTGGAGAACCGCCCGGCCAACTCCCCTGCCCGCTCCGCCAGCCAGCGCGCCTCCGCGCTGCGCAGCGCCGCGAGATCGAGCGTGCGTTTCTCGACCACACCGCGCACCACGCGTCCCATCGTCAGTGCCGCTCCGTCCGCCGTCACCACCCAGCCGCGTTCGGTCGGCGCCGAGATCGCGTCGAGCCTCCCCGCCAAAACCTGGGCCGCCAACACCGCGCGGGCGGAGTCGGAGGTCAGCGCGCCGGCGATCGCCGCCTGCTCGATCAGCGGCGCCGGAGCGGCCGCCGCCAACCCGTGGATGCGCGCGTGCGCCTCACGCAGCAGCAGAACCTCGGCGCGCAGCTCCTCGCCCGCGAACACGCGCCCGTCCGCGTAGGTCAGCCGCGCCGCGTCCAGCGCCTTGTCGAGCAGGAAATCCTCGAGCGCGCGATCGTCCTTCAGATAACGTTCGTCGTTGCCGCGCTTGGCGCGATAGAGCGGCGGCTGGGCGATGAACAGATGCCCGCGCTCGATCAGCTCCGGCAGCTGGCGATAGAAGAACGTCAGCAGCAAGGTGCGGATGTGGCTGCCGTCCACGTCGGCGTCGGTCATGATGATGATGCGATGATAGCGCAGCTTGTCCACGTCGAAGCCGCCGCGATCCGCCTCGTCCTGCCCGATCCCGGTGCCGAGCGCGGTAATCAGCGTCCCGATCTCGGCATTGCCCAACATCCGGTCGCGTCGCACCCGCTCGACGTTCAGGATCTTGCCCTTAAGAGGCAATATCGCCTGGAACTTCCGATCCCGCCCCTGCTTGGCCGACCCGCCGGCCGAATCGCCCTCGACAAGGAAGATCTCCGACTTCGCCGGATCGCGCTCCGAGCAATCGGCGAGCTTGCCGGGCAAGGTCGAGATGTCGCCCGGCTTCTTGCGGGTCAGCTCGCGTGCCTTGCGCGCCGCCTCGCGCGCGGAGGCCGCGTCCATCACCTTGCCGACGACGATCCTGGCCTCTTTCGGATGCGTCTCCAGCCAGTGCGACAGCGTATCGGCGACGGCGGCCTGCACCACCGGCTGCACTTCGGAGCTGACCAGCTTGTCCTTGGTCTGTGACGAAAACTTCGGGTCGGGCACCTTCACCGACAGCACCGCCGTCATCCCCTCGCGGATGTCCTCCGGCGCGATCTCCAGCTTGTCCTTCTTGCCCATCCCGTCGGCGTATTTCGTGACCACGCGGGTCAGCGCGGCGCGAAACCCGGCCAGATGGGTGCCGCCGTCGCGCTGGGGGATGTTGTTGGTGAAGCAGAGCGTCGTCTCGTGGTAGCTGTCGTTCCAGGCGAGCGCGAACTCGACCCGGATGCCCTCCGCCTCGTCGGCGGCGCGCACGCTCACCGGCGGGTTGAACAGCAGCGTCTTGCCGCGATCGAGCCATTCGATGAAGGCGACCAGCCCGCCATCGTAGCGCATGACGGATTCGCGCACCTCGGCGTGGCGTTCGTCGCGCAGGGTGATGCTGACGCCGGAGTTCAGGAACGCCAGTTCGCGCAACCGGCGTTCCAGGATCGCGTAGTCGAACTCGACCTTGGTGAAGGTCTCGGTGCTCGGCTTGAAGATCACCTCGGTGCCGCGATGGTGCTCGGACGGCGCGCCGACGGTCGCCAACGGCGCGTCGGCATCGCCGTTGTGGAAGCGGATGAAGTGCTCCTGGCCGTGGCGCCAGATGCGGACCTCCATCCATTCGGACAACGCGTTGACGACGGCGGCGCCGACGCCGTGCAGGCCGCCCGAGACCTTGTAGCTGTTCTGATTGAACTTGCCGCCCGCATGCAGCCGGGTCAGCACGACCTCGGCCGCCGAGACGCCCTCTTCCTCGTGGATGTCGGTCGGAATGCCCCGGCCGTCATCGCGCACCGTCACGGAGCCGTCGCCGTTCAGCACCAGTTCGACGCGCGTCGCGAAGCCCGCCTGCGCCTCATCGACGGCATTGTCGACGATCTCGAAGGCCATATGGTGCAAACCGGAGCCGTCGTCGGTGTCGCCGATATACATGCCCGGACGCTTGCGGACGGCGTCCAGCCCCTTCAGGACGGAGATGGAGGACGCGTCGTAGGCGTCGGAGGCAGGGGCGTCGGAATCGGGCCGCGCGCCGGCGGTGTCGGACATGCCGTGGTGATCCAGTTCTGCGGATTGCGAGTACTCTAGATATATAGCCGCTACTGGGCCTCCGGCCCAGGGGGCAGCAGGGGTTCGGCGGCGGAAAAGCGCCCGTCCGGGCGCAGCGCGCCGCCGCCCGTCCGCAGTCCCTCCGCCCGATCGGCAAGCGGCAGGAACGGTTCGGCATCGGTCCCGGTCAGCAGCACTTGCGCCGGCAAGGAGGCGATCGCGGCGAACAGGGCGGCGCGGCGGTCCGGATCGAGATGAATCGCCGGCTCATCGAGCAGCAAAAGTGGCGCGAAGCCCCGCGCGTCGGCGATCAGGGCGGCATGGGCCAGCACCACCCCCAGCAGCAGCGCCTTCTGTTCTCCGGCGCTGGCAAGTGCCGCCGGGAGGCCGGAGGCGACGTCGCTCAGGACCATGTCGGTACGGTGGGCGCCGAATGCCGCCCCGCCGGCCTCGGCGTCGCGACGGCGTGCCCGCGCCAGCGCGTCGCGCAGCCAATCCTCCACGGCGACCGCCGGCTCGGCGGCGAGACGGGTGGCGATCGGGCACGTCAGCGCCAGACGGGTG
>JBAWFF010000123.1:0-8373 GCA_049591635.1 Acetobacteraceae bacterium | reverse complement strand
GGCCGACACCGCAACCGGAGCAGAATTTCGCTCCGGCGGGATTGCCTGTCCCGCAGGCGGAGCACAGCGCCGGAACCGCCGCCCCACATTCACTGCAAAAGCGCGCGTCCTCACCGACCGTGGCGTGGCAGGCCGGACATTCCATAGCTCCATACTATGGCACGAAGCGCGGCTTGTCGGCACGCCCTTACGATGCGTCAATGCTGGCGAATACAGGAGGCTCACGTCCATGCTTC
This sequence comes from Acetobacteraceae bacterium, assembly GCA_049591635.1. Classification (GTDB taxonomy): domain Bacteria; phylum Pseudomonadota; class Alphaproteobacteria; order Acetobacterales; family Acetobacteraceae; genus DATFDN01. The sequence goes on along the minus strand of JBAWFF010000123.1, from coordinate 8,137 downwards.
AGCCGCCCCCCGCCCAGCCCGGCATGAGAGAGGACGAGATCGACACCCCAGCGCTCGTCCTCGACCTTGACGCGTTCGAGTCCAATCTCGACCGGATGGCCGCGCTGCTGGCGCCCACGGGGGCAAAGCTCCGCGCCCACGCCAAGACCCACAAATCGCCGGTGATCGCACGCTTGCAGATGGCGCGGGGCGCGGTCGGCCAATGCGTGCAAAAGGTCGGCGAGGCGGAGGTGCTGGCGTGGGGCGGCATTCCCGACATCCTGGTCAGCAACGAGGTGGTGGGCGCGCCCAAGCTCGCCCGCTTCGCCGCGCTGACGCGCATCGCCAAGGTCGCGATCTGCGCCGACGACCCCGCGCAAGTCGCCGCGCTCGAGGCGGCGGCGGCCGACTCGGCGAAGCGCCTGACCGTGCTAGTGGAGATCGACGTGGGCGCCGCCCGCTGCGGCCTCGCCCCCGGCCCGGACGCGGTCGCCCTTGCCCGGCGAATCGCCGGCTCGCCGCACCTGATCTTCGGCGGCCTCCAGGCTTATCAAGGCAGCGCCCAGCACAAGCGCACGATCGAGGAGCGGCGCACCCTGATCGGCGCCGCGATCGAGGCGAGCCGGCGCACCGTCGAGCAGCTCCGCCAGCAGGGAATCGACTGCCCCATCGTCGGCGGCGGTGGCACCGGCAGCTTCGAGCTGGAATCGGACTCCGGCGTATTCACCGAGATTCAGGCCGGCAGCTACATCTTCATGGATGCCGATTACGGCCGCAATTTCGATGCCGCGGGCCAGCCGTTCAGCACATTCCGCCAGTCACTGTTCGTGCTCGCCACGGTGATGAGCGCGACGCGCCCCGGACTCGCGGTGCTCGACGCCGGGCTGAAGGCGATGGCGGTGGATAGCGGCCTGCCGCTGGTATGGGAGCGTCCGGGCCTGCGCTACGTCGGCGCGTCGGACGAACACGGCAAGCTGGAAGTCGCATCCGAGAGCGGGGCCGCCAAGCTCGGCGAGAAGCTGCGCCTCGTCCCCGGCCACTGCGATCCGACGGTCGATCGCTACGATTGGTATGTCGGCGTACGCGCCGGCCGAGTCGAAAGCCTGTGGCCGGTGGCCGGGCGCGGCGCGATGAGCTGATCGAAGCCGTCCGCGCCCCCCGCGTTCCAGCGGGGGGGCGCGGATGTTTCAGTGCTGCATGGACACCGTCGCCTCCGGTGGCACCGGGGGCGGGAGCACGGTATCCGGCGGCTCCTCCCATTCGATCGCTACCGGACGGCGCGCCAGTGCTTGGGCGATTACTTCGTCCACCTCCGCCACCGGAATCAGCTTCAGGTGCTTCTTCACGTTGTCGGGGATCTCGGCGAGATCCTTCTCGTTCTCTTTCGGAATGAACACCGTCGTGATTCCGGCCCGCAGCGCCGCCAGCAGCTTCTCCTTCAGCCCGCCGATCGGCAGGATCCGGCCACGCAACGTGATCTCCCCGGTCATCGCCACGTCGCGGCGGATCGGAATGCCGGTGAGCACCGAGACGATGGAGGTCGCCATCGCCACGCCCGCCGAGGGGCCGTCCTTGGGCGTCGCGCCCTCGGGCACATGGACGTGGATGTCGCGCTTCTCGAACAAAGTCGGCTTGATCCCGAAGCGGATCGAGCGCGAACGGACGTAGCTCATCGCCGCCGAGACGCTCTCCTGCATCACGTCGCCCAGCTTGCCGGTGCTCTTCACGTTGCCCTTGCCCGGCAGCATGACGCTCTCAATGGTCAGGATCTCGCCGCCCACCTCAGTCCAGGCAAGGCCGGTGACGACGCCGACCATGTCCTGATCCTCGGTCTCGCCGAACCGGAACTTCCGCACGCCCGCGTATTTCTCGACGTTCTTGCGGGTAATCGTCACCTTCTTCGTCTTGTTGGTGACCAGTTCGCGCACCCCCTTGCGGGCGACGTTGGCGATCTCGCGCTCCAGGTTCCGCACGCCCGCCTCACGCGTGAAGTAGCGGATGAGGTCGCGCAGCGCGTCGTCGGAGATGCTCCAGTCCTCTTTCTTGAGGCCGTGCGCCTCGCCCTGCTTGCTGATGAGGTGGCGCTTGGCGATCTCCACCTTCTCGTCCTCGGTGTAGCCGGGGAGGCGGATAATCTCCATGCGGTCCATTAGCGGCTGCGGCATCCGCAGGCTGTTGGCCGTGGTGACGAACATCACGTCCGACAGATCGTAGTCGACCTCGAGGTAGTGGTCGGCGAAGGTGCTGTTCTGCTCGGGGTCCAAGACCTCGAGCAGCGCCGACGACGGATCGCCGCGCCAGTCGGCGCCGAGCTTGTCCACCTCGTCGAGCAGGAACAGCGGATTCGAGGTCTTCGCCTTCTTCATGCCCTGGATGACCTTGCCGGGCATCGAGCCGATATAGGTCCGCCGGTGGCCCCTGATCTCGGCCTCGTCGCGCACGCCGCCGAGCGACATCCGCACGAAGTTCCGCCCCGTCGCGCGGGCGATCGACTTGCCGAGCGAGGTCTTGCCGACGCCGGGCGGTCCGACGAGGCACAGGATCGGCCCACGCACCTTCGGGCTGCGCGCCTGCACGGCGAGGTATTCGAGGATGCGCTCCTTGACCTTCTCCAGCCCGTAATGGTCGGCGTTCAGGACCTTTTCCGCCTCGAGGACATCGTTCTTGACCTTGCTGCGCTTCTTCCAGGGAATCGACAGCATCCAGTCGAGGTAGTTGCGAACGACCGTCGCCTCGGCGCTCATCGGGCTCATGGTGCGCAGCTTCTTCAGCTCCGCCACCGCCTTCTCGCGCGCCTCCTTCGACAGCCTGGTCTTCTTGATCTTGGCTTCGAGTTCGGCGGTCTCGTCCTTGCCGTCCTCGCCTTCGCCAAGCTCCTTCTGGATCGCCTTGAGCTGCTCGTTCAGGTAGTACTCGCGCTGCGTCTTCTCCATCTGCCGCTTGACGCGGTTGCGGATGCGCTTCTCGACCTGCAACACGCCGATCTCGGATTCCATGTGGCCGAAGACGCGCTCCAGCCGCTCGTTGATCTTGGCGGTTTCGAGCACCTCCTGCTTCTCGGCGATCTTGAGGTTGAGGTGCGCGGCGACGGTATCGCCGAGCTTGCTCGGATCCTCGATCTGGTTGAGCGAGACCAGCACCTCCGGGGCGATCTTCTTGTTGAGCTTGATGTACTGCTCGAACTGCGAGACCACGGTGCGCCCGAGCGCCTCCAACTCCTTCGGGTCGCCGTTCTCGTCGGGCATCGACTCGACGAACGCCTCGAAATAGGCCGTCGTGTCTTTGAAGCCGACGATGCGGGCGCGCTTGCCGCCTTCGACCAGCACCTTCACGGTGCCGTCCGGGAGCTTCAGCAATTGCAGGATCGTCGACACCGTGCCGACGCGATAGATGTCCTCGGCGGTGGGCTCGTCCTGCGCGGCGTTGCGCTGAGCGACGAGCAGGATCTGCTTGTCCTCCTTCATCACCGCTTCCAGCGCGCGCACCGACTTCTCGCGGCCGACGAACAGCGGGACGATCATGTGCGGGAAGACGACGATGTCGCGCAATGGCAGCACGGCGAGCGGATCGGCGCCCGGGACGGGGGTGGGGTTGGTCGCGGCTTCCTTGGCTGCCCGCACCGGTTTCGGTGGGGCTGGCCGATCGGATTCCGTCATGGTGGACCTCCTATGGGACAGTCGCTGCGCGGTCCGCCCGACAGTGGCACGGATCGCGCATTATCGAACGCGATATCGGCAGCGCCCGGCGAACGCGCAAGACCTTGAAACGGGTGCGACGGCGCCTTCAGTCGCCCGACTCCCCCACCCTCTCCTTGCCGTAGAGATAGAGCGGGTTGGCGCGCGACTCGGCGACTTCGCGGTTGATGACCACCTCCTCCACGGCATCGAGGCCCGGCAGGTCGAACATGGTGGTCAGCAGGATCGCCTCCATGATGGAGCGCAAGCCGCGCGCTCCGGTCTTGCGGGCGATCGCGCGCGTGGCGACGGAGCGCAGCGCGTCGTCGGTGAACGAGAGTTTGACGCCCTCCATCTCGAACAAGCGGCCGTACTGCTTGATGAGGGCGTTCTTTGGCTTGGTGAGGATCTCGACCAGCGCGTTGGTATCGAGGTCCTCGAGCGTCGCGACCACCGGAAGGCGGCCGATGAACTCCGGGATCAAGCCAAATTTCAGCAGATCCTCGGGCTCCACTTCGCGCAACACCGCCCCGGTCCGCCGCTCGTCGGGCGCGCGCACCTCCGAGCCGAAACCGATGCCCGAGCCCTTGCCGCGCGCTCCGATGATCCGCTCCAGGCCGGAGAAGGCGCCTCCGCAGATGAACAGGATGTTTGTGGTGTCGACTTGCAGGAATTCCTGCTGCGGATGCTTCCGCCCGCCTTGCGGAGGCACCGAGGCGATGGTGCCCTCCATGATCTTGAGCAGCGCCTGCTGTACCCCTTCGCCGGAGACATCGCGGGTGATCGAGGGATTGTCGGATTTGCGACTGATCTTGTCGACTTCGTCGATATAGACGATGCCGCGCTGGGCGCGCTCGACATTGTAGTCGGCCGATTGGAGAAGCTTGAGGATGATGTTCTCGACGTCCTCGCCGACATAGCCCGCCTCGGTTAGCGTGGTCGCGTCCGCCATCGTGAACGGCACGTCGAGAATGCGCGCCAATGTCTGCGCGAGCAGCGTCTTGCCGGAGCCGGTGGGACCGAGCAGCAGGATGTTGGACTTGGCGATCTCGATGTCGTTGTTCTTCTGGCCGTGCGCGAGTCGCTTGTAGTGGTTGTGCACGGCCACCGACAGCACGCGCTTGGCGTGGTCCTGGCCGATCACGTAGTCGTCGAGCACTTTGCAGATCTCGCGCGGCGTCGGCACACCGTCGCGTGACTTCACGAGATGCGTCTTGTGCTCCTCGCGGATGATGTCCATGCAGAGTTCGACGCACTCGTCGCAGATGAACACCGTGGGGCCGGCGATCAGCTTGCGGACCTCGTGCTGGGACTTGCCGCAGAACGAGCAATAGAGGGTATTCTTGGAATCGCCGGACTTGCTCATGAGCACTCCCGTCCCGGGCGGCTGGGACATCGAACGAACCTTAGTCCCCGCGCGCCGCGGGGGACAAGCATGATGGAGGGGCCGGATGCCCCTTCAGTGTGAGCAAAAGACGTGCCGCAACCGGCCCGATCAGGACCGGCCGGGCTCCTCGGCCGGCACCGGGCGGTTCTCCACGACTTGGTCGACGAGACCGAAATCTCGGGCCTCCTCGGCCGACATGTAGCTGTCACGCTCCAGCTTGCGCTCGATCGCCTCGATCGGCTGGCCGGTATGGCGAACATAAAGCTCGTTCAACCGCTTGCGGAGCGAGAGGATCTCGCGCGCCTGGATCTCGATGTCGGTGGCCTGGCCCTGGGCGCCTCCGGAGGGCTGGTGGACCATGATGCGCGCGTTCGGCAGGGCGTAGCGCTTGCCCTTGGCCCCCGCGCAAAGGAGGAGGCTGCCCATGGAGGCGGCTTGGCCGACGCAAACGGTGCTGACCGGACTGCGGATGTACTGCATGGTGTCGTAGATCGCGAGGCCCGAGGAGACGACGCCGCCTGGGCTGTTGACGTAGAAGGCGATTTCCTTCGACGGGTTCTCCGACTCGAGGAACAGAAACTGGGCGCAGATCAGCGCGCTCATCTCGTCGAACACGGCGCCGGTCAGGAAGACGATCCGCTCCTTGAGCAGGCGGGAATAGATGTCGAACGCCCGCTCGCCTCGGGCGGTCTGCTCGACCACCATCGGGACCAGGGCGTTGTAGACCTCGACCGGGTCACGGTCCCTCATTGGTGTCACCTTCACGCGAGAACGGGCTTAACTTAGGCTGGGGCAAGCCGGCTTCCAGGGGTGGGCCCACCCGGTCACTCAACCGGGGGAGAGGCGGGGGCGGAGTCCGGCTCCGCCGGGGTCGTCGTCGCCTGGGCGGCGGTCTCATCGGGGTCCTTGGCAAGCTCCTCCGGGGTGACGGAGCGCTCGGCGACGGTGGCGCGACTGATGATCAGGTCGACCGCCTTCTCCTCGAAGATCGGGCCGCGCAGCGTATCGACGGCACGCGGGTTCTTGCGGAAGAACTCCAGGATCTGCGCCTCCTGGCCCGGGTAATTCGCCGCCTCCGCGCGCATCGCGCGGGTTATCTCCTCGGGGGTGATGCCGATATTGTTCAGCCGGCCGGTCTCGGCGAGCAGCAATCCAAGCTTCACCCGCCGCTCGGCAATGACGCGATACTCGGCGCGCAGGGTGTCCTCGTCCTTCGCCTTGTCCTCCGCATCGAGGCTGTCCGCCTTGCGATCGGCCTCCACGCGCGCCCAGATCTGATTGAATTCGCTGTCGACCAGGCTCGGCGGCAGGGCGAAGCTGACCCGCTCGCTCAACCGGTCGAGCAGTTCGCGCTTCAGGCGGGTGCGCGACAATTGGTCGTATTCGCGCTGGATCTGGGAGCGGACGAAGTCCTTCAGCTCGTCGAGCGTCTCGAAGCTGAGCGTTTTGGCGAACTCCTCGTCCACTGCCGGCAAGTGGGCGCGCTCGATCTTCTTGGCGGCCATCTCGAATTCGGCCTGCTTGCCGGCGAGTTGCGGTGCCGCGTAATCCGCGGGGAACGTCACCTCGATTTTGCGGGTCTCGCCCGGACGGATGCCGCCGATCTGCTCGGTGAACCCCGGGATGAAGCCCTCGCCGCCGACCTCCACCCTCGCGTCGGTCGCCTTGCCGCCGGGGAATTCCTCATTGTCGATGCGCCCGGTGTAGTTCATGACAACCACCTCGCCCGTCTCGGCGCCGCGTTCGCCAAGCTCCTCGGCGGCGATCTCCTCGAACGTCCGGTTGCGGGCGGCGATGTTGGCCAGTGCCTTGTCGAGGACGTCCTCGCTCACCTCTGCCTTCAGGCGGGTCAGTTCGATGCCGCTGAAATCGGGTAGGGTAATGTCGGGCAGCACCTCGACGGCGATCTTGAACTCGAGGTCGGTGCTTGCGCCGGCCGCGGCGACGGCGTCCTGGTTAAGCAGGTCGACACTGGGCTGCATCGCTGGGCGGAGGCCGCGCTCGTCGAGGACTTGCTGGACCGCCGCCTGCACCGATTCCTCGACGACCTCGGCGGCGACTGCGGTACCGTAGCGCTGACGCACCACGATTTGCGGCACCTTGCCGGGCCGAAAACCCGGCAGACTCAGCGTCTTGCTGATCTCGGCCAGCCGTTCGGCCCGGCGGGACTCGACGTCGGCGGACGGGAGCACCACGGTGAAGGCGCGCTTCAGACCGTCGGAGAGCGTCTCGGTAACCTGCATGTGCCCGGCGATCCTTGCTTCCCTGCTGGTGCGGACGGAGGGACTTGAACCCCCACGGCTTGCGCCACCAGAACCTAAATCTGGCGTGTCTGCCAGTTCCACCACGCCCGCGCGGCCCACGATGGGACCCACCTCCGGACAGCGTCCGGAAGCGGCGGCAAGGCGCGCGCTTTAGCGCAGCCATTCCGGCGCGGCAAGGCGCATGCGCCATGGGCGCTCGCGATGGGACGGCGTGGCCCAAGCGGGCGGTGGTTCACGTTCCGTTGTCCGGGTTCAGACACATATGAGACGCGAGGGCTCTTGAAAGAGCTTGGGGATCTCGGAGGCTGGGGTTGCGAGACCAACAGCTTCCGGAGACCCCCAATGAAGGTTTTTGGCCTTCAGGCCACAGTGTATCGCGGTGCCGCCCTGGCGTCTCGCCTGACGGCGATCACCCCGGGCTGCGTCGCCGTCAGGCGAGACGCCTTGCGGCGCTGGCACACGGCACGCGCGCAAGGCCTGAGCGCCGAGCAGGCCGCCGGCGCGGTCGGTGTCAGCCGTGCCAGCCTGTATCGATGGGAGCAGCGGCTCGAACCGCGATCGCGCCGGCCGAAACGACGACGCACGCCACAATGGAGCGGTGCCCTCGTCTGTGCGGTCGAGCAGCTGCGCCGCGCCCATCCCATGTGGGGCAAGCGCAAGCTCACCGTCCTGTTGCGCCGCCAGGGCGTCACCGCCTCGGTCTCCACGGTGGGCCGCATCCTGCGCGCGCTCATCCAGCGCGGCCGCGTCATCGCGGTTCCGCTGTTGCGCCGTAAGCCGGGCGGTCGGCGCTTCCGCCTGATCGGCCCGCGGCGTCACGCCCGCCGCCTGCC
>JBAWFF010000122.1:0-12293 GCA_049591635.1 Acetobacteraceae bacterium | reverse complement strand
GCCCGGCGATCCCGTGGCGCGGTCCGCCGAACCGCGCGGCCAGCGCCGCCGGCAGGTCGAGGTCGGCCAGGACCACATCCTCGTGCAACGAGGTGTTGCCGAATGCCATGTTCAGAAGCTGGCCGGCGTCGGCGCCGACGGTCTCGGTCGCGAGACCGACCCGCACCGCGAACACGCCGCCGCCGCGATCGGCGATGTCCTCGACGCGGCCGACGATGTTCTCCAGCACGGCGGCGTCGTCGATCGCCTCGAGCGGCATCTCGACGCTTTGCTCGACCGCGATCGCCCGGGCGCGCGCCTCGATCGAGCCGGCGTCGGCGTCGGCGTCGGCGTCGGCGCGAACCAGATAGGTAGCGATCAGGCGGGTCAACCAGCCAATTCCACCAGCGTGTTCGCCAGCACCCGCGTTCCCGCGCCGAGCCAGCCTGGTTCGGCGTACTCGGCCGGGTTGTGGCTGATCCCCTTGCGGCAGGGGACGAAGATCATGCCGCTCGGGCACACGGGCGCGGCGAATTGGGCGTCGTGGAAGGCACCCGAGGGCATACGGCGATGGCGCAGGCCGAGCCGGGCGGCATTGCGCTCCACCGCCGCGATCACGTCGGGGGCGAAGTCGATCGGCATGGCGGTGAACACCTCCGACACCTCCGCGCCCTTCACGGTCGTGGCGATGGCGTCGCCGCGCGCGCGCAGCACCGCGGCGTCGGGGTGGCGCAGGTCGATAGTGAAGCGCGCCTTGCTGGCGACCGAGTTCGAGGTGTTGGGTTCCACCGTGATCCGGCCCACGGTGAAGCGCAGCACGTCGTCGGGATCGTCCATCAGCGCGTTCAGCGCGGTGATGGCGCGCACCATGTCCTGCACCGCGTCGCGGCGGAGCTTGAGCGGGGTGGTGCCGGCGTGGGCCGTCTCACCGTGGACGGTCACGGTGAACCAGCGGCTGCCTTGGATGCCGGTCACGACGCCGATATCGAGATGCTCGGCTTCGAGACGCGGGCCTTGCTCGATATGCGCCTCGACATAGGCGTGCGGGCGGGAGCCGAGTGGGCGCCGAGGGAGATCGGATTCCGCCGCGAGGTGTTCGGCGAGCGCGTCGGCGAAGCGCACGCCGTCGGGGTCGGTGACATTGGCGAAGTCCGTCACGCGCCGACAGCCGCTCCACGCCATGCTGCCCATGCAGCCGGGGGCGAACCGCCCGCCCTCCTCGTTGGTCCACGCCACCACTTCGATCGGCCGGCGCGTGGTGATGTTGGCGTCATGCAGCGCGGCGAGCGCTTCCAACCCGGCGATCACGCCGTAGATGCCGTCGAACCGCCCGCCGTTGGGCTGGGTGTCCATGTGGCTGCCGGTGAGCACCGGGGCGGCGGCGGGATCGGTGCCCTCGCGCCGGAGCCAGAGATTGGCGGCGGCATCGACGGAGACGCTGGCGCCGGCTTCGGTGGCCCAGTCGATCAGCAGGCGGCGCGCTTCGCGGTCGAGCGCCGTCAGGCAGGCGCGGTTGACGCCGTCGCCCGCGATCGCGCCGATGCGCGCCATCGCCATGAGGCGGTCCCATTGGCGCTGTTCGTTGACGCTGGTGGCGGGGTGCTGGTGGGGGGTCATGCGCCGGTCCTGGTGTGGACCCGAAGTTTAGCAGACCCCGTTGACAGCCGCAGCGGCGTAATCTATAGATTACACATGATCGAGGTCCGCCAGACGGTCATTTTCCGGACCTGGCTTGACCGCCTGGCGGATCGACGGGCCGCCGAGCGCATCGCCCAACGAATCGTGCGGCTGCAAGCCGGACTCATGGGCGACGTGAAGCCCGTTGGAGACGGCGTGTCGGAGTTGCGGGTCGATCATGGTCCGGGTTACCGCGTGTACTTCGTTCAGCGCGGACGGGTCGTGGTTATCCTGCTTTGCGGCGGGAACAAGAACACGCGGCGGCGCGACATCGCGCAGGCAAAGATTCTGGCCGAGGAGTTGGAGGACTAGATGGTCAAGACGGAGCCTTTCGACGCGGCGCGCTATCTCACTTCTCGTGAAACGCAGGCGGAACTTCTGAACGATGCGTTCGCCACCGGAGACGCGGCCTACATTGCCCAGGCGCTCGGGGTGATCGCGCGCGCGCGCGGCATGACGGAGGTCGCGCGCGAAGCGGGGGTGACGAGGGAGGCGCTGTACAAGTCGCTCAGCGAGGTCGGCGACCCGAGGCTGACCACGTTGCTGGGCGTCACGCGCGCGCTTGGGATGACGCTTTCAGTCGATACAAGACAACCCGTGCGGGCCGACGGCTAGAGCCGTGTCAAAGTCCAAGGTTTTTCTTGGAACGTCCCTTGTCCGTCAGAGCAGTCCCCTCTCCCCGAGCGCAGGGCTATCGAATTTGTCCGTGGCCTCATTTTTCCCTTGCCGGGGGGAGAGGTTGGGTGACGGGGGCACGCCGTCCCGCTGACGCTCGGCTTCTAGCCGCACACCTTGCTCGATATGCGCCTCGACATAGGCGTGCGGGCGCGGTTGACGCCGTCGCCCGTGATCGTGCCGATGCGCGCCATCGCCATCAGGCGGTCCCATTGGCGCCGTTCGCTGACGGCGTCGGCGGGGTGCTGGTGGGGGGTCATCCAATGCTCCCGTGGTTTCGGCCCTGTTGGAGCATCAGGCCCGATTGGGAATATCCGCCGCGTCGTAGAATACGCCGAGGACTACGGGCGGCCGCGTGACGCTGTACACGATCCAGTACCGCCCGGTCTTGATCCAGGCACGGCCGTCGCGACGGAGAGTGGGAAAAGGGCGCGGCGCCGGCAATCCGGCGGCCGGCTCATTCTCGATCCGGGCTTCGGCTTTCGCCAAAGCCGCAAGCAGATTCTGAGCCGCCTCTACGCGGCCCTTCGCGCGGTAGTGCCGGCGGAAGTCGTCAATCTGACGCTCCGCCTCCGCGCTGTAGATCAACGGCGGCGGGTGGCTTTGATCGGGCTGGCAATTTTTACCTTGGCCGTCTCCATTTCCGCGATCGTCTGGCGCAACCGTTTCATGATGGGCTCGCCGGGAACGGTCCGGCCAGCGGCCAGATCAGCCTCACCACGGGCGAGGGCTTCAAGCCACTCCCGAGGCGGTTGCGCGAAATCCCGACGGTCATCATTCATGGGAAAGATAGTAGGATCGGCGGGTCTGTCCGCCAAGGCCTTCACACGGAGCGCGGCGACGCAACCCATCGCGCGCGCGGGGTGACCCGGATCGGCCGTCGGCCGCAGGTCGCAATCGTCGGAACCAGCACCGCCGTCTGCCGCCACGCCGGTGGCACTCCGTGACAAAGAGTGACCAGGCTCACACATGACCGCCCTGCGTACCCCACTCGGGGCTTGCAAATCCCCGCCCCGTGCCGCACATGCGCCCTCAGACCGCCGGCCGCTTGACGCCGGCAACCGCGGGCGCGCGGGGCCAGCCCACTGGGCGGGGACCTGCCGCGCCCGTCGTGGTATGGAGACCCCGATCAAATGCCCGGCCCCGACCTAGCCCACATCCGTAACATCGGCATCACCGCCCATATCGATGCCGGCAAGACCACCACGACCGAGCGCATCCTTTACTATACGGGCGTCTCGCACCGGATCGGGGAGGTCCACGACGGCAACACCACGACCGACTACATGGAGCAGGAGCGCGAGCGGGGCATCACCATCACCTCGGCGGCGGTGACCTGCGAGTGGCGGGACCACCGCATCAACATCATCGACACCCCGGGCCATATCGACTTCAACATCGAGGTCAACCGCAGCCTGCGCGTGCTCGATGGCGCCATCTTCATCATCGAGGGCGTGGCCGGCGTGCAGCCGCAGTCGGAGACCAACTGGCGCCTCGCCGATCGCTACAACGTCCCGCGCGTCATCTTCATCAACAAGCTCGACCGCACGGGCGCCGATTTCTACCGGTCCCTGGCGACGTTGAAGGAGAAGCTCGACATCGTCGCGCTGCCGTTGCAGCTGCCGATCGGGATCGAGGACAAGTTCATCGGCGTCGTCGACCTGGTCGAGATGAAGGCCCTGGTGTGGGAGGGCGGCGAACTCGGCGCCAAATACCACGACGAGCCGATCCCCGCCGATATGGCGAAATCCGTCGCCGAGTACCGCCAGGTTCTGCTCGACACCGCGCTTTCGGTCGATGACGCGGCGATGGAGGAGTATTTCGAGAAGGGCGACGTCTCGGCTGACACCCTGAAGCGTTGCATCAAGGCCGGCAGCATCTCCGGCGCCTTCCGCCCGGTACTGTGCGGCACCGCCTTCAAGAATAAGGGCGTGCAGCCCTTGCTCGACGCCGTGATCGACTACCTGCCGAGCCCGATCGACGTGCCCGGCATCAGCGTCGCGACGGAGGAAGACGACGAGGAGGGCCTCGTGCGCCGTCGCATCAAGGCCGACCCGGACGCTCCGTTCGCCGGTCTCGCGTTCAAGATCATCAACGACAAATACGGGACGCTCACCTTCGTGCGCGTCTATGCCGGCACGCTGAAATCCGGCGACACGGTGTTGAACACCACCCGCGAGCATCGCGAGCGGATCGGGCGGATGTTTCAGATGCACGCCGACAAGCGCGCCGAGATCAAGGAGGTCCACGCCGGCGACATCGCCGCCTTCGTCGGCCTGAAGGATACCGGCACCGGCGACACGCTCGCCTCCGAAAAGGATCCCGTGATCCTGGAACGCATGGCGTTCCCAGTGCCCGTGATCGACATCTCGGTCGAGCCGCGCACCAAGGAGGGGGTCGAGAAAATGACCCTCGGCTTGCAGAAGCTCGCCGGCGAAGACCCCAGTTTGCGCCTACGCTCCGACCAGGAGACCGGGCAGACCATCCTGTCGGGCATGGGCGAATTGCACCTCGAGATCATCATCGACCGCCTGAAGCGCGAATACGGCGTCGAGGCGAATGTCGGCGCCCCCCAAGTCGCCTATCGCGAGACCATCTCGCGCCCGCATACGGAGATCTACACCCACAAGAAGCAGACCGGCGGATCGGGCCAGTACGCCGAGGTGAAGATCAAGTTCGAGCCGCTGGACCGCAATTCCGGCGTGCAATTCGAGAACGACGTGGTCGGCGGCTCGGTGCCGCGCGAGTACATCCCCGCGGTCGAGAAGGGCTTGAAGAGCCAGGCGGGGACCGGCGTGCTCGCCGGCTTCCCCACCGTCGATTTCAAGGCCTCTCTTCTGGATGGCAAATACCACGACGTGGACAGCTCGGCGCTGGCTTTCGAGATCGCCGCCAAGGCGTGCTTCCGCGACGGCATGAAGAAGGCCGGCCCGATCATCCTGGAGCCGGTGATGGACGTGGAGGTCACGACGCCGCAGGACCATGTCGGCGACGTCGTCGGCGACCTTAATCGCCGTCGGGGCATGATCCAGAACCAGGAAAGCTCCGGCTCGACGATAATCGTGCGCGCCCATGTTCCCCTTAAGGAAATGTTCGGCTACATTTCCGACCTTCGCAGCATGACCAAGGGGCGGGCCTCCTTTACCATGCAGTTCCATCACTACGATCCCGTGCCGCGCAACATCGCGGACGAGATCATGACCAAAAGCGCCTGAGCCGGGGCGCCGCGATGACTTCGGCAAGCTGAATGTCCTCCCCCCGTCTCCATTGGATGCGGGGTCGGGTGGACCAGGGGTCGGGCATCGCCCGGACCCTGGAGTGGGTCGGTTTGGACGATACCGGCGAGGCAATCGCGCGCGTCGTCCGCCTGAAGGCACCCGACCTGAAGGAGCCTGACTGGCGCCACGTTCGCGCCGTCGCGCTCGACGCCGATGCCAAGGTGATAGAGCTTCGCCCCACGACGCCGCCAGACGGCGCCGGGTGGCTCGCTTGCATCGGCGCCCGCGTGGTCGGGCGCGCCGCGCACCCGCTCCAGGCCGTGCGCACCGCGGAGGAGGTTTTGGCGGGCGGTGGGGACTGAGACATGGCGGCGGTGTTCACTCTGGGCGAGCGCAAGGCCGCCAAGGTGGCTGCCCTGCGCGATGGAGTGGGCGTCTTGCGCGCGAGCCTCTCCGCCTACGCGGCCGCCCATACCGGGCGCTTTCTGCTGTTTGGCTCCGCCGCACGCGGCGAGCTGCGCCACGACAGCGATGTGGATATCCTCCTCGACTTCCCCGAGGCGGAGCAAGCGGACGCCTGGCGCTTTGCCGAGGATGAGTGCTGGCGCCTGGGGCTAGACCCGGATGTCCGTCCGCTCGGCTGGTGCAGGCCGGCGTTCATTGCTCGTCTGGGAGCCGAAACGGTGGAGCTCCACGGCTATGACGGCTTCGATGTGCGACAGTCCGGTCCCGCAATTCACGCGGCCGAGGAATTATCCAATGGATTGGAGGAAGCGCTTCGTGAGTTCCGGAGCGCAGTGGACGGGCACGACCCCCAATCAGCACATGACATCGCATGAGCGACAACGACCCGCCATCTTACGCCCGTCGCGACAAGCTCATCGCCACCAAGGAGGCCTGGGCGCGCGCCGGACGATTGCTCACCGGCGCGACGGCCGACCCGGTCCGTGACCGGCTGCCGCCGGGGCAGAAACTGGTGCGGAACTGGCCGGTCCTCGATTTAGGGACGGTGCCCGACGTGCCGGCGCGCAAGTTCCGGCTTGATGTCGATGGAGCGGTGCGCCGTCCGCTTAGCCTGGACTGGGATGGTTTCATGGCCCTCCCGCGCACGGACCTGGTCTCCGACATCCATTGCGTCACCCAGTGGTCGCGCTACGACAATCGCTGGGGCGGAGTGGCCGCGCGGGCGCTGCTCACGATGGTCGAGCCGAAGGAAGAGGCCCGCCACGTCGTGTTTCACGCCCATGACGGCTACACGACGAATGTCGCCCTCGATCAGTTCGATCAGCCGGATGCGCTGCTCGCGGATCGTTGGAACGACGTCCCGCTCACCCGCGAGCACGGCGGCCCGCTGCGGGCCGTCATCCCGCGCCTCTATTTCTGGAAGTCCGCGAAATGGGTCCGCCGCATCGAGATCACCATCGCGCCCCGCTCGGGCTTCTGGGAACAGCGCGGCTACCATGACAATGGCGATCCATGGATGGAGCAGCGCTACAGCTGACCTCGCGAACTCTCGCGGGGCGTCCCGTTCAGTCAGCTCATCTCGCTCCTACCACCCGCGGCTTGCCGCGCGGCCCCACATAGAAGGAGGTCGACCAGTAGCGCTCGAACGCGCCGCCACAGGCGTTCCCGGTCGCCGAGACTTCGGCGTGATAGACGCCGTCGACGCGGGGCGCCGGTAGCTCGGGCACGTACAGGCGTTTGTTGAAGCGGGCTTCGTACCGCGTTGCGTGGGTCTTCGTCAGTATCTGGAGCGAAGGCGGGATGTGGTGCGTGTCCGCGGCAACGGCGCGGTGGCGGACGAGCGGGGTCGACAGATGCGCGAGCGAGGTTAGGGGCGCGGTCAGCTTCACGCTCACCTTCGCATTGCTGACCACCGAACCCGCGTGGAGCAGCTCCACCATCATCGCCATCGGCGCGCCGACCGTCGATGCCTGGACCCGGGCGGTGATCTGAAGCTCGCTTTCCACCAGCACGTTGGTCGATGCTCGGGTGGTGCCGCCGCTGATGAAGATGGGATCGATCAGCATCCGCCACTGACCGAGTTGGTTGGGGCCGATGGTCCGGGTCGGCCCGGGCGGCAGTGTGATCTGGAAGAAGCGGTAGCCGGGACGCTGGATGTAGCGCACCAGACGGTTGTTCGCTCCCGAGCCGCTGCCAAAGGTGGTGCCGTCGGGCGCGCGGACCGTGAACTGGACCTGCGCGGTCGGGTCTTCCCACAGCAGGACGAAGCTGATCCGGGACTCGCAACTCGTCATGTTGACCGGGATCGTCACCGGTACGCCCTGTTGCAGATCGAGGATCGGGTCCGCTGCCATGTTCAGGCGGAACGCGTCGGCCAGGACCTCGACGAACTGCTTGCGCAACACCAGCGGATCCGTGGTCTGGAAGAACTTCCCGTTCGAACTGGCCGCGAGTTGCTGCAAGGCGGCGACGGAGAGATAGGCGGGATCGCCCAGCCCGACCGCGTAGACCTCGGTGCCCGCGCCGATCACGCCGGGCTCGACCGAGGCGATCATGGGCGGCGTGTTCTCATAGCCGTCGGTGAAGACGATCGCCACGTTCCGCGTCATCCCCGAAGCCGCGAGACCGGTCTGGCCGAGTTGTAGTCCGCCGCCGATCGACGTGAGATTGCGCGGCGAGAGCGAATTCGCGCCGGAGATGATCGCGCCTTGCTGCGTCGCGTCGAAATTGGCGAGCGGCGTCAGCACCGCCTCGGTGGTGTCGAACTGCACCGATCCCATGGAGAAGCCGGTGTCTGGGATGACCAGTTCGGCGAACATGCTGACCGCGCTTTGCAATGCGGTCATCCGGGTTCCACCGGTGATCGCGGTCGCCATGCTGCCCGAGCGGTCAAGGATCAGCTCGATCGCCGCCGGTGACACCGTCACGCCAGCCCCGCTAAGCGGTACGCTCACGGAGGGATGCGCCGGGTCGTTGCTGGTGATGGTCAGCATCCCGGACGCCGCTCCGGTGGCGGTCGGTCCGAAGACCACCGTGTAATTCCTCGACGTACTGGCCGCGACCGTATCGCTGATCGGAGGGTTGCTCATCGGCAGCGTGGTCGGATCGCCAGTCGTCAGCAGGAAGGCGGCGCCAGCGACGGTGAGCGTGACGTTCAGATCCTCGCAAGGCCCGGTGTTGGCGACCGTGACCGCGATGCCGACGAAATACTGCAATGGCACGGCGCCGAAATTAATCGCAGCGGGCGAGACGGAGATGGCGGGCGGTGGCTCGGGCGTCCCGACGCCACTCAGCGCCACACTGGCGTTCGGGTTCGTGGGATCATCGGAGAGGAAGCTCAGCGTTCCGCTCAGTGCCCCGGTCGTCGCGGGCTTGAACGTGACCTGGATGGAGTTATTGCCGCCAGCCGGAACGGTGAGCGAGGCGGCGGAATCGCTGAAGCCCGCCCCGGTCGTGGTGATCGCCGACAAGTGCAGATCCACCGGGCCGGTATTACCGACCGTCGCATTCATCGGATGCGAGAGGCAGATCGCCACGCTGCCGAAGTCCAGCGGGCCCGGCACTACCATGTGCGGGTAGCCGCCGCTGCCACTCAACGCAATGGAGACGGTCGGGTGCGTGGGATCGTTGGTCGTCATGGTCAGCGTCGCCGGGTACGGCTGGACGGCGGTGGGCCTGAAGGTGACCTGGACCGCTTGGCTGTGCCCTGGCGCGATGGCAGCGAGCGTACCGGCCGGCGAGGCGACGTACTGGCTAATGCTGGTTTTCAGCGCGGCGACGTTGAGCGGCGCGGTACCGGTATTCTTCAGGGTCAAGGTCTGGGCGGGCGAAGTCGTGTTTACGCGCACCGCGCCGAACGCGAGGCTGGCGGGCGAGGCGGCGATCAGCGGCTCGGGCGTGACCGGCGTGAAGCTGGTGAAGCCGAGGGTGGCGATCGAGGCCAGCGTGGTGTTGTCGGTTCCGAGCGCGGTCGCACTCGTGCCCGCAACGCTGAATAGCGTGACATCAAGGTCGTTAACCGCGCCCGCCGCTAGATAGCTGCCGGCGAGCTTGACAGTCGCGCCGCCGCCAAGACCCGTCGGGGTATCGGTAGCCGTGGGGCTGGCGGGATTCTGGAAGTTGATCAGCGTCATCGTGAAGTCGTTGGTCGACGCGGCGGCGACCACGTTGCCGCTGATCGAGATCGACGACACGCCTGCCTGCGTCGACGCGTACTGGCCGAGCAGAGCCGGCGCCCCGCCGGCGACGTTGAAAAGATAGACATTCCCGCCGCCGTAATCGGCGAGCGCGGCATGCGTGCCGTCGAGGTCGCACGTCACGCCACCATTGAAGAACACGCCGCCGGTGCCAGGCGCAAACTGGACCTGCGTCGGGCTGGTCGGGCTTGCGTAGTTCAGCACGACGAAGGAGAGGTCGTTGGGGCCGGAAGCCACCGCGAGCGTGCCCTTGAGCGCGATGGCGGAGATGCTGGCGATCGCGCAGGTGAAGGTGGACAGGATCGACGGTGACGCCGGGTTGGTGACGTCAAGCAGGATGACCCGCTGCCCGTTCACCTCACCGACCAGCACATGCGAACCGTCGAACGAGATGGCCCCGATGCCGCCGAGGACGGTGGAGATCGAGCCCTTCAGTACCGGCGAAGCGGGATTGGAGATGTCGAAGATGGCGACCTGGCCGCCGTTGTAATTGCCCGCGGCGGCGAGCGTGCCGTCGCAATCCACCATGCAGCCGCCCGAGAAGGGCGGCGTAGGGAGGGCCTTGGTAGGACTTGCGGGAACCGAGAAATCGATGACCGCGAAGCTGTTGTCGTTATTGCTGCCCGCGACGACGACGGTGGCCATGCCTCCCCCTTGACGGAGCGCGACAGGCTGGCCGCATCCGGGATTGCCGGATCGCGTGCGTCACCCCTCCCCGTCGAGTATTCGCATTTACCCAATATCAAGCGATAGTTTGATGCGTCCCCGAGTTGGATAGCAATGGAAATGCCGCGAAAGTGATCGCAACGAATTGGCTCAGGACACGGAAATTGGAGCGTGGCCCAGCCGGTCGAGCAATTCGGCCAGCATCGCCTCGAACATCGCCGGGGTCAGCCGGCGCGTGCTCGTGTTGTAGCGCGACACGTGATAACTGTCGGCGAGTAGAATGCCGTTCGGAAGCGTGTATACCGCGCCGTGGCGAAACAAGGCGCGCGACCCGGGCACACGGACGGCCCGAAGCATCGCGGCGTGCGCCAGCACGCCGAGCGCCAGGACCGCGCGCAACGACGTCATGGCGGCAAGCTCGGAGCGCAGAAACCGGTTGCAGGTCGTCGTTTCGATTGGCAGCGGCTTGTTGAGGGGCGGCACGCAACGCACCGCGTTGGCGATGCGGCAGCCGGTCAGCGTCAGACCGTCCCCCGGGTCGGCGTCGTAGCGTCCCTTCGCCAGGCCGAAGCGCAGCAGCGTCTGATAGAGCAGCAAGCCGGCGTGATCGCCGGTGAACGGGCGGCCGGTCCGATTGGCGCCCCGTAGCCCCGGCGCCAGCCCCACCACCAGGATCGGCGCGTCCAGCGGACCGAAGCTGGGCACCGGCGCGTTATGCCAGTCCGGGAACAGCTTGCGGTTGGCTTCGCGAAAGATCGTCAGCCGCGGACACAATGGGCAGTCCCGCCCCGGCGCCTCGGGGCCGGCGACACTCACCCGACGGTCGGCTCGGTGAACGGATCGGCCGGCGTGGCGCGTGCCGGCGCCGGCGGGCGCACGCGCGGCTCGGTCTGGCGGCGGGTGAAGTGCTGGGCGATCTCGGCCAACTCGATGAACTGGTCAGCCTGCCGGCGCAATTCGTCGGAGACCATCGGCTGGCTGGTGCGGATCGAGGAAATCACGGACACTCGCACGCCCTTGCGCTGCACCGCCTCGACCAGGCGGCGGAAGTCGGAATCGCCGCTGAACAGCACGGCGTGGTCGATGGATGGCGCCATCTCCAGCATGTCCACCGCCAATTCGATGTCCATGTTGCCCTTCACCCGCCGGCGCCCGCTCGCGTCGGTGAATTCCTTGGCCGGCTTGGTGACGAGCGCGTAGCCATTATAGGCGAGCCAGTCGGTCAGCGGCTTGAGCGGGGAGTAGTCCTCCGTCTCCAGCACCGCGGCGTAATAGTAAGCTCGGACGACGTTGCCGAGCTTGCGGAAATGGTCGAGCAAGTTGCGGTAATCGACGTCGAAGCCCAGATTGCGGGAGGCCGAGTAGAGGTTGGCGCCGTCGATGAAGAGGCCAATGCGCTCGTTTGGCGGGAACAGCGGGTCCATGATGATCCTTCGATGATGCGTGACGTCGCAAGCGTGCCGATCCGGGCCAAGAGCCGCGCCCAGGGGATACCGGACGGTTTATCCCATCAACCCGCGCCGTTGTGAACTCCCGTGATCCTGGTCGCGATCGGTTCCAACCTGCCTTCCCGGGACGGCGCCCCTCCGCTCGCTAGCTGTCGCCGCGCCGTCGTGGCCCTCGATGCGTTGCCCGGGTTGCGGTTACGGGGTCTGTCGCGTTGGTGGCGGACCGCACCCGTTCCGGTCTCCGACCAGCCGGATTACGTGAACGGGGTCGCGCTGCTCACGGGCGGCGCCGATCCGGTGGCGCTCCTTGCAGCGTTGCACGGGATCGAGGCGGCCTTCGGCCGGGTGCGCGGCGAGCCGAACGCGGCCCGTCCCCTCGACCTCGATCTGATCGCGATGGGCTCGCTCGTTCGCGCCCCTCCCGGCCCGATCTTGCCCCATCCCCGGGCGCACGAGCGGGCGTTCGTGCT
>JBAWFF010000121.1:0-5461 GCA_049591635.1 Acetobacteraceae bacterium | reverse complement strand
TGGCTGGCCACGAGATCGACCGCCGACATCACCATGCCCGGCGTGCAGAAGCCGCATTGCAGCGCGTGGTGCTCGCGAAACATCGCCTGCATCGGATGCAGCGTCCCGTCCGCCTCCGCCAGCCCCTCGATCGTCAGGACGTTGGCGCCGTCGGCCTGCAAGGCGAGCATGGTGCACGACTTCACGCTCTCGCCGTCCAGATGGACCACGCAGGCGCCGCATTGGCTCGTGTCGCACCCGACATGGGTTCCGGTCAGCCCCAGCTTCTCGCGCAGCAGTTCCACCAGGAGGGTGCGTCCCTCGACCTCGACGCTGTGCTGCTTGCCGTTCACCGTCAGGGTAACCTGAGGCATCGTATCCCCCTCGTTCTCAGCCGTCGCGGCGGAGAATGGTCGCGCGCGAGGCGGATGGTCAAGGCGTCGGCGGAGAAGTGCCCAGGGGGGAGTCGTGGAGGTGACGGACGCCGGCTAACCGTTCCGCCCCGGGCTGTGACGGCGCTGCTGAAGTTGCCCGCGCAAGCGCTCGCGTGTCGTCGGGTCGTCTCCGGCCGCGCGCTGGCGCTCGACGTTGCGCCCTTGTGCCGCGGCCTGATCGAGGATGTGGTCAGTCGATTGGATCAACCCAGCGGCCTCAAGCTCGCGCAGGAAATCGCCGGTGCTTATCAGGCCGACCCTCTCATCGACGACGGCGCGGCGCTTAACGACGTCGCTATCCTCGAACAATAGCAGCGCCTCGACGGCGGGATCGGTGCGGAGAAACCGTTCGAGCACCTCGATCGCCGCCTGTTCACCGAGTCCGCGTATCGAACGCCCTTCCTCCAGGCGTCGCTGCTGGTCGATGCCGATGTCCGTCGGGACGATCCGCACCGTATCCAGATGCGCGTTGATCCACGCGACGATCTGCTCCGCTCCGGGCGCGCCACGAACCCGGGTCGCCTCGATATAGACCGCATCGGGAATGCTCACCGCCAGGCCTGGGCGGAGCAAAACGTCGAGGGCGCCCGCGAGAACCAGCGTGAACAGCGGGGACGTATCGGTGACGATAAGGCTGAAAACCTCGGTCACCGGCTCGCCCGCAAAGCTTCACGAAGAAGCGCCCGCCCGCGTTCGCGGGCCGCCCGGTTCGGTCCCTCCATCGGCGCGACCGGCGGCCGAAGGCCAAGCTCGCCAAGCGCGCCGAGAACCTGAACATAGTCCTCGAAGCCACGCTCCTGAAGCGTGTGCCAGGTGATCTCGCCATCGGCGTAAAGCCGGACCAGTTCGTCGCGTAAATCGGGGTGCATCGGGTGCTCTCTCCGAACGTGACTCCTATCAGGGATTCCGAAATGCCGCCATGACGTCGCGACCGGCTTGCCGCCCCGTTCGGCGGGCGCCAGGATCGACGTAGTTCTTGAGGAGGCTGGCCAATGGACGGCTCCGCCGCATCCGCTCCGCGCCCGGTATGGCCGGACGGCCTTACCAGCGTGCCGTTCTGGGCCTACCAGGACACCACCCTGCCCGCCGAGGAGCAGGCGCGGCTGTTTCAGGGACCGACCTGGAACTACCTCTGCCTGGAGCAGGATATCCCCGACCCGGGCGACTGGCGGACCACCTTCGTGGGGACGATGCCCGTGGTCGTCGTCCGCACCGCGGACGGCACCATCGCCGCGTTCGAGAACCGCTGCGTCCATCGCGGCTCGCTGATCTGCCTCGATCAGGCGGGCAAGGGGGCGAAGGACTTCACCTGCGTCTACCATTCATGGCGCTACGATCTCGGCGGCACCCTGCGCTCGGTCGCCTTCCAGCACGGCGTCAACGGCAAGGGCGGAATGCCCGATGGCTTCCGCCCGGAGGCGCATGGCCCCCGCAAGCTGCGGACGACGACGCTCTGCGGGCTGGTCTTCGGAACCCTCTCGCCCGACACGCCCGATATCGAAACCTATGTCGGTCCCGACGTGTTGGCACGCATCCAACGCGCCGCCGCCGGCCGCAAGCTGGAGGTGATCGGCCGCTTCACGGAAGTACTGCCCAACAACTGGAAGCTGTATGCGGAGAACGTCCGCGACACCTACCACGCCAGCCTGCTGCACGTCTTCTTCGCCACCTTCAAGATCAACCGCCTCACCCAGGGCGGCGGCGTGTCGGTCAGCCCCGACGGCGGCTGCCACGTCTCCGAGACGCTGGCGCCGACCGATACGGTCGATACCGCCTATGATGGGCTCCGCTCGGTGGATGCCGAACTTCGCCTCGCCGATCCCAGCCTGCTCGATTCGGTGGACGAGCATGGCGACGGCGTATCGCAGCAGATCGTCTCGGTCTTCCCCAATTTCGTCCTGCAACGCACCCGCAACGCCTTCGCGCTGCGCCACTTCCTGCCGCGCGGGGTGGATCGGACCGACCTGCACTGGATTTTCCTCGGTTACGCCGACGACACCGTGGAACTGCGGACCAGCCGGCTGCGCCAGATCAACCTGACCGGGCCGGCAGGCTATGTCTCGCTCGAGGACGGCTGCATCGGCGGCTTCGTCGAACGCGGCGCGGCGGCGGCGGCGGACCAGACGACGATCCTCGAGATGGGCGGCGAAGGCACCGAGAGCCAGCAGACCCGGGCGAGCGAAACTGCCGTGCGCGGCTTCTGGAAACAGTGGCGCGCCACCATGCGGCTATGAGCGCGCTGCTCCGGCTCGCCGAACTGAATGCCGCCTACGCCGCGGCGATCGACGCCGATCGGTTGGAAGCGTGGCCGGAGTTCTTCCACGAAACCTGCCTCTATAAGGTGACGACGGCGGAGAATCTCCGTCAGGGCTATGCCGCCGGCGTCATCTATGCCGACACCCGCGCGATGCTGCGCGATCGCGTCTTCGCGTTGCGGAAGGCCAATATCTACGAGCGCCAGTCCTACCGCCACATCGTCGGGCTGCCCCGCATAACGGCCGACGACGGCCAGGAGACCGCGGCCGAGACGCCGTTCCTGGTGGTCCGCACGATGCAGGACGGTCGCATGGACCTGTTCGCCACCGGCCTCTATCTCGACCGCGTACGCCAAGCCGGCGCCTCGCTGCTGTTCGCCGAGCGAATCGTCGCCTGCGACAGCCAGCGCTTCGACACCCTGCTGGCGATCCCGCTATAGGATAACTGCCATGACCAAGGATGAACTGACGGAGTGGGCGCTCAAAAGCGGCTGGCGCATGATCGGCGGGTACCCGAGCCTCTCGAAGCCGTCCAAACCGGGCGATGCGGTGGTGCGGATGGTGCTGAAGGCGACCGTGGTGAACGTCGAGATCAGGAAGCCGGCCGGAAAATGGGAGAAGGTGTCGGGCGCGAGCTATAATCAGGTGGAGGCCGATCCCGACACCGGCATTCCCCGCGGGCTCGGCCTCGTGAGCATCCCCGGTTTCACCAAGCTCATGCAGGACAACCGGGACGCCCACGTGTTCGGCCCGCGCTGACAGCCGCGCTTACTTCGCCTTCTTCCGTGCCGCGATCGCGGTGCGCTCGCCGTATTTCATGCCCTCGAGCTTGAGCCCGTCGGGATCGAGGAAGAACACCGCGTAGTAGTCATCGTAGTACTCTCCTGCCGGATCGACGATCCGCGCGCCGATCTCCGGCAGGAACGCCGCCAGCGCGTCGACATCCTCGCGGCTGCGCAGCTCGAACGCATAGTGGTGAAAGCCGATATCGCCGACGCGGTGCTTGTGCTTCTTGCCGGCGGCGTCGGCTGGGCCGATCCAGAAGCGCGTCTTGCCGTTGGTCCAGCCGATGGCTTGGTCGTATTCGTCGGAAATCTCGAAGCCGAGGAACCCGAACAGCCGGCCGTAAAAGGTTTTCGATTTCTCGTAGTCGCTCACCCTGATCGAGATGTGGTCGATGCCGACAACGCGGACCATCCTGACCCCCTTTCCGTGACGTCACCACAACGGCGCGTCGTTCATGGTCGAGACGTGCGCCAGGATCACTTTCCAACCCACCTCGGGAAAACGCACCCAAGTCTGGCTTTGCCGGCCGACAAGGTCGCGGCCGCGTACCTTGAACTCCAGATTGACCGTCGCGAGGTCGCGCCCGAGGGTCAGTATCTCCAGACGCAGACGCTTTTCCTTGATGCCCGGACCCGCCGGGCGCCCGACGCGGTGGGCATGGATGGCGTCGAACCCGTAGCCGTTCTCGTGGAACGCATAGCGGATCGTGTGCGGGCTGTTCCAGAAGGTGGCATCCAGGACCGCCACGTTCCTGTCGATCAGGGCCTGTTCGTAGCGCTCGAACAAGGCGCCGACTTCGGCGACGATCTTGGGCAGGTTCGGCGTCAGATCCGTCATGTCGTCTCCAGCGCCCGCGCGACGGCGATCAGGGTTGCGTCGCTGCCCCGGGCGGCGACAAGGGAGAGGCCGACCGGCAGCCCGTCCACGGTGGCGCCGGGCACGCTCACCTGCGGCACGCCGGTCAGGCCGCCATGCGCGCACAGGCAGGTGATGCGGTCGCGCAGCGGATCGAGAACCGGCAATGCGAGCCCCTTCCTCGGCGCCGGAAACGGCGTCGTCGGCAGGCAAAGGATCGTACCGGGCGCCAGCAGGTACGTCATCCGGGCGCGCGCCTCCTGACGCATCAGCGAGGCCCACGCGCACTCCTCCGCCGAGATGCGCGACCCGGCGATGAGTCCGCGGGCGACGCTGAAGGCAACGCGCGGATTGTCGCGCTCGATCCACGGTTGGAAGGTCCGCCACGCTTCATACGGCTGCAACGTCCGCTGCGCGCGGGCCCAGACGGACAGGCCTTGCGGCGCCATGATCTCCTCGCGGACCGAGCCGATCAGCCGGCCCAGCCGATCGAGCAGCGGCGCCAGGACGCGCGCGACCTCGGCGTCGGCGAAGCCGAAGGCGTCGGCCGCGACGATCAGGCGGCTGGGCAGCGTCTCCGGGATGGCCTCGCCGAGCAGCACGGCGGAGACCTTGGCGAAAGTCGCGGCGTCGCGCGCGAACCAGCCGGCGGTGTCGGAACTCGGCGCCTGCGGGAGCATCCCGCTCAGGTCGAGCCGTCCGTGGGTGGGGCGGATGCCGTAGAGGCCGCAGAAGCTCGCCGGCACCCGCACCGAGCCGCCAGTATCGGTGCCGAGCGCGGTGTCGCACGCCCCGGCGGCGACGGCGGCGGCCGAGCCCGATGACGATCCCCCGGGTACGCGGTCGGGGGCGGCGCTGTTGAGCGGGGTGCCGTCGAAGGCGTTCTCGCCGAGGATGCCCAACGAGACCTCGTCGGTAATCGTCTTGCCGATCAGCGTCGCGCCGGCGTCGAGCAAGGCCTGCACCACCCATGCACTGCGCGTCGGCGGCGGATGCGTTCGCGCCCAGTCATGGTTGCCGGCAGCGGTCCTGTGGCCGGCGACGTCGAACAGGTCCTTGGCCGCGAACCCGAGGCCGACAAGCGGACCGTCAGGCGCTCCTTCGATCCGAACGCGCGGACCGGGCACGAAGGCGTTGATCGTATCTGTCATG
>JBAWFF010000120.1:0-23388 GCA_049591635.1 Acetobacteraceae bacterium | reverse complement strand
CGACCGTACCGTGCTGCTCGCCGACGCCAACGCCAAGGCCGACCAGTTGCGCGGCGAGGGCGAGGCGGCCGCCACCAAGCTCTACGCCGACGCCTACAACCGCGACCCCGGGTTCTACGCCACCTGGCGCACCTTGGAGGCCTATCGCGCGGCGTTCGACACCGGCAAGGCGCGCCTCGTGCTTTCACCGGACAGCGACTTCCTGCGGCTTCTCACCACGGCGCCACCGCCTACTCCATGACGCCAGCCCAGCGCCGTCGCGGCCTCGCGGCGGCGATCTGCTGCGTCGCGGTGTTCGGATTATCGGTCGGCGAGGGCGTGCCGCTGATGTCGCTGCTACTCGACTCGCGCGGCACCGACCCGATGCTCACCGGGCTCAACGCCGGCTCGACGTTCATTGGCGTGATCGTGGGTCCGTTGCTCGCTCCGCGTGGCATCCGCCTTTTGGGGATCCGTCGATTGCTGGGGATCTGCCTCGTCCTCGACATCGCGGCGTTCATGCTGATGAAGGTGTTTGACGGGCTGCCCGCCTGGTTCGCGCTGCGCATTCTCGGCGGCACGATAGGCTCCTCGATCTTCACCGCGAGCGAGGCGTGGATCACGCAGCTGGCGGGCCCCGCTTCGCGCGGGCGGATCATTGGGCTCTACGCCGCCGCGCTTTCCGCCGGGTTCGGTCTCGGTCCGCTGCTGCTGTCATGGACCGGGATCGACGGCTGGCCGCCCTTCATCATCAACGCAGTCATCACGGCCGTGGCGATCGTTCCGCTGTTCGGCGTCAGCGACGCCGCCCGGGATTTCGGGCGGGAGCGCGGCGGCAGCCCGCTCGCGATGTTCACGCGCGCCCCCTTCCTGCTTCTCGTCGTCGCGATGTTCGGCCTCTACGAAACGGCCGTGCTGACGCTGTTGCCGATCTGGGGCGTGCGCGAGGGCCTGCCAACGGGCATCGCCGCCGCGACCGTGTCCGCCATCTATGTCGGGGCGATCGCGCTCCAGGTGCCGGTCGGTTTCCTTTCCGACAAGGTGAGCCGTCGGGCGACCCTGCTGGTCTGCGTCTCGGTAGGACTCGCCGGCGCGGTGCTCGTGTCGTTCTTCGCGAAGTCGCCCGCGGCGCTGTTCGCGACGCTGTTCATCTGGGGTGGGACGGCGAGCGGCATCTATCCGGTCGCGCTCGGGATGGCCGGCGACCGCTTTCGGGGCAGCGAGATGGTCGCGCTGAACGCCGCGATCGTCATGGCCTACGGGCTTGGCTCGCTGACCGGCCCGACGCTGGCCGGGGCGGCGATGGATGCATGGAATCCACAGGGGCTGTTGGGATTCTTCGTGGTGCTGTTCGCGGGGTTCTTGGGCGTGATGATGTGGAACTGGAGCGGCTTGCGGCGGCGCCCGTCACGCCAGTGCTAGACCACGCCGTTCGGGGATCAGCGTCCAGAGCGCGGCGATATCGACGAGATAGAGCAGCGCCAGCAAGGCGATCGCGGTCTGAAAGCTGAACGCCGCGGCGACGACGCCGACGGCGACGGGACCGAACCCGCCGACCGCCCTGCCGATGTTGAACAGCACGTTCTGCGCGGTGGCGCGCGCCTCGGTGGGGTAGAGTTCGCTGATGAGGGCGCCGTATCCGCCCAGCATCCCGTTGACGAAGAAGCCCATGACCGCGCCGCCGACAAGCAACCCGAACGGCGCGGTCAGGCGCGAATAGACGATGACCATGATCGCCGCTCCGGCCATGTATGCGAGGAAACTCGGCCGCCGTCCGATCCGGTCGGCGATGTGGCCGAACAGGACAATACCCAGCGCCATTCCCGCGATCGTCACGACGGTCCAGACGGCGGAGCGCGTCAGCCCGTAGCCGAACCGGCTCGCCAGGTAGTTCGGCAGCCAGATCATCACGCCATAATAGCCGAAATTCTGTACCGAGCAGAGGATGACCATGCCCAGGCTGATCCGCGCGGTCGGCGCGTCCTTGACCAACAGCCGCAGCGACGTCCCAAACCCCTGGCCCCGCATCCGCCGCTCGTGGTCCTCGAAGATCGCCGGCTCGCGTAGCGTGCGGCGGATCAGGAACGCGGCAACGGCGGGGATCACGCCGATCGCGAACATCCCGCGCCAGCCGATGACGGGCAGCAGCAGCGGCGTGACGATCGCCGCGACCAGCACGCCGGCCTGCCAGCCGAGCCCGACATAGGACGATGCGCGGGCGCGCATATCCGCCGGCCAGGCCTCGGCCACCAGCGCCATCCCGATGCCGAATTCGCCGCCCAGGCCAAGCCCGGCGATGGCGCGGAAGACGAGCAGGCTCCCATAGCCTTGCGCCAGCGCGCAAAGCCCGGTGAACGCGGCGAACAACATGATCGTCCAGGTCAGCACCCGTACGCGGCCAAAACGGTCCGACAACATCCCGAAGCCGAATCCGCCGAGCACGGCGCCGACCAACGTCGCGGTGACGAGGGAGGCTCCCTGGGTCGGCGAAAGTCCGAGCGAGGCCGAGATCGGCCGCAGCATGAAACCGAGGATGAGCAGATCGAACCCGTCCATCGCGTAGCCGACAGCGGAGCCCCACAGCGCCCTGCGTGCTTGCGACCCCACGGTTTGCGATGCTTTCACGGAATGCTCGGCTCAGTAACCGGCCGCCGCGTATGGCCCGACGCCCGTCTTGTAGATCAGGAAGGCGCGCCGGAACCGGCAGACCACGGTTCCGCCATCGCCACGGGCCGTCGTGACGGCTTGGACGATGCCCTGGGTAGGGCGGCGGGCGGATTCGCGCTTCTCGCCGATCACCGAGACGGCGCGTACGCTTTCGCCCGGTTTCACCGGGCGCGGCATCTCGATGTCGGCCCATCCGAGATTGGCGACGACGCGCCCGAACGTGCGCGTCGTCAGCGCGGTGACGGTACCCAACACGAACGGCTCGAAGATCGCGACGTCGTCGCCGAGCGCGTAGCGCGGATTGATCTCCAGGGAGCGCAACGCGTGCGACGCGCTCTCGGGCGCGGAGATCGTCTTCGGCGGCCAATGCTCGAAGGTCTCGCCCGCGATGAAGTCTTCATAGTACAGGCCGCACTGCTCGATCAGGCCGCCGTCCTCGCCCGGATGGAACAGACGGAAGCGCGGCTCCTCCGCTACCTCCAGCAGCCGCCGATCGGCGACTTCCTCCGGATGCCGGCCGCGTCGGTACACCTCCGCGCGGTAGGTGATCGTGGCGACGATCGTGCCGGCCTGGTTCACCCCTTCAAGCGTCACGTCGACCAGCCCCGTGTCGGCACCGCCTTCATCGCCGCAACTCGTGATCCGCGAGCGGGCATACAGCGTGTCGCCCCCGAACACCGGGTGCGTCATCGTGATGCCGCGGAAGTCCACGAACCGGCGGCGCCGGTAGAAGGTCCGCGAGGACATCCCGATCAGCCGTTGCAAGGTCATCGTGCTGACGCCGAGCGGCTGCTTCCATTCGGTTGCCGAGGCGTAGTGCTGATCGTAGTGAAGTTGCGCGTTGTTGATGGTGTCGAGCGCCTCGTCGGCGTTGTCCTGCTGCGTCACGGTGACACCGGGGCGATGATTGAACACCTGGCCCACCGCGAAATCCTCGAAGTCGAGCCCGAACCGCTCGCGGAACACCCGATCGCCGGTGCGCGCGTAGCCGTAAAGTCCCGACATCGGCCGCGAGCCTACCGTGCCTCCGTCCAGCTCTCCGAGAACGCCAGCGCGCAGGTGCTGAACGGCTTGCCCTCGCGCTCCCGCGGCCAGGATTGGCCCACCGCCTCGACGCCGTTTCGCGTTAGCCGCGCGCCGAGCGCGGGGATCAGCAGCGTGCAAACCCCGTAAGGACGACCGGGATCGGCGTTCGGCTGCGTATGGATCAGCAACGGCTCGCCGATCCGGTACCAGGTGAGCGCGATCTCCTCGTCGGTGGTATCGAAACGTTCGGTCCAGAAGTCGCGCGCGTCGCCCGATTTGGTGCACTCGGCGTCGATCACCGGGATTGTCAGGTCGAGAAGCTCCGGGTTGAGCATCCCCTGCACCGTCGATTGCAGCCAGCGCGCCATTGCGATGTTGTCGGAGTAGATGCGCCATTTGTCCTCGGTCAGCTCGCTTTTCAGATAGAGGACGTGCCCCGGGCCGGCGGGTGACAACAGGATGCGCCAGAAGCTCGCATTCGTGGTGATGGCGCCGGCATCGGTCGCGCTGAGCCGAATGAACGGGTTCTCTCCGGTCAGGATCACGCGGTTCGGGTCGAGGATGCTCATCGTGGGATCTCCAATCGAGTGCGGGCCCTAGAGATATCCGGTTCCCATCTCCGTGGCGAACCGGCCCGGATCGCCCTCCCAGACGATGCGCGCGTGTTCCAGCACGTACACCCTGTCCGCATGGGGCAGCGCGAACGTCACGTTCTGCTCGCCGAGCAGGACCGTGATCGGCGTCGTGTCGCGCAGCCGCGTCAGCGCCTTCGACAGCTGCTCCAGGATCACCGGCGCCAGGCCCATCGTCGGCTCGTCCAGGATCAGCAGCTTCGGCTGCATCATCAGCGCCCGCGCGATCGCCAGCATCTGCTGCTCGCCGCCCGACAGGGTGCGGGCGTGCTGGCGCTGGCGTTCGTTCAGGATCGGGAACAGATCGAGCAGCCAGTGCAACTGCTCGCGCCGCAGCGGTCCCGCCAGATGCTGGCCGCCGAGGTCGAGGTTCTCACGCACGCTGAGGTCGCCGAACAACTCGCGCGTCTCCGGGCACTGCACGATCCCGCCGCGCGCAATGGCGGCCGCCGTGCGCCCGGCCAACGGCGCGCCCACCCACTCGATCGCCCCGCCATAGGGAACCAGGCCGGAGATCGCGTTGAACAGCGTCGTCTTGCCAGCGCCGTTCAGCCCGACGACGGAGACGAACTCGCCTTCATGGACGTGGATCGACACGGCGCGCAGCGCCTGCGCCTTGCCGTAGAGCACGTCGACGTCGCGTACATCGAGCAGCGGTGTGCCCTGGCGCGCCTCGATCTCGGGGCGCGCATGGGTCTGGATGGCACCCCCGAGATAGACCCGGCGCACCGTCTCGTCGGCCATCACCTCCTCGGCGGTCCCTTCGGCGATGCGCTCGCCGAGATACATTGCGAGAACCCGGTCCACCAGCGCCGCGACGCTCTTGACGTTGTGATCGACCAGCAGCACCGCCCGCCCATCCTGGCGGAACCCATCGATCAGGGCGGCGAAGTCCGCGACCTCGGTGCCGGTCAGCCCGGCGAACGGCTCATCGACTAGCACCACCTTCGGGTCACGCGCCAAGGCCTTGGCCATCTCCATCCGGCGCAGATCCGCGAAGGGCAGGGTGGCGGGGCGGCGATCGAGTACCGCCTCGAGGCCTACCCGCGCGGCGATCTCTCTCGCGCGCGCGTCGACATGCGGGTCGGCGATCAACCGGAACAACGAGTCCGGCAGCAGTGCCAGCTTGATGTTCTCGAGCACGGTCTGGCGATGCAGCGGGCGCGAGTGCTGGAAGACGATGCCGATGCCCTGGCGCGCGATGCGATGCGTGGGCCAGCCGGCGATGTCGATGCCGTCGATCGCGACGCGCCCGGCGTTCAGCCGCTCGATCCCCATGACCAGCTTCATCACGGTCGACTTGCCCGACCCGTTCGGCCCGATCAGGCCGAGGATCTCGCCCGGACGGATCGAGAAGCCGATGTCCTTCACCGCGACCAGCCCGCCGAACCGCTTGGTCAGCCCCGCGACCTCGAGGATCGGCGCCGCGTTGCTTGTCATTGTCGCGCCCTCGGGCGGAACGCGAAGCCGAGCACGCCGTCGGGGAAGAATAGGATCACGCATAGCGTGATGGCGGAGACCACGAAGGTGTTCAGCTGGCCCAGCGGGCGCAGCAATTCGTCGAACAGGATCAGGAAGATCGCGCCGAGAATGCCACCCAGGATCGTCCGTCTGCCGCCGAACACCACGGCGACGATGATCTGCACGGCGATCGCCAGATCGACGACGGTATCGACCGACGCCGTGCCCTGATAGAACGTGAGCATTCCGCCCGCGAGGCCGGAGAAGAACGCGCTGATGCAGAACGCCGCGACCCGGTGCTTGGTCACGTTGAATCCCAGCGCCGCGGCCTCCACCGAGTCCTGCCCGGTCGCTTGCAGGATCAGCCCGAGCGAGGACCGCGAGATGCCGTACAGGATGGCGGCGGAGACCACCATGAAGACGAACGCGTACCAGTAGTTCACCCGTGCGCTGATCGAGAGCACGTCGGGCACCATCATGCCGATCTCGCCCCCGGTGGTGCCGGCGAAGATGACGATCGCATCGAGCAGCAGCAGCACCGCGACCAAGGTGATCAGCCCGAAATACGGCCCCCGGAGCCGCATCGCCGGCAATGCGAGCAGCAAGCCTCCGCCGATCGCGATGGCGGTGCCACAGACGAGCGAGAGCGGAATGCCGAGCCCCTGGTTGTTCAGGATGCCGGCGCCGTACGCGCCGAGCCCGATCAGGAAGGTCGGCCCGAAATTGACCATCCCGGCGAAGCCGAACAGCAGGTCCCACGCCATCGCGAACACCGCGAAGTAGAACCCGGTGGTGAACACGCCGAGGTAATACCCGCCCAGCCACATCGGGGCGGTGGCGCCGAGAATGACCAGCAGGGCGGCGCCGAGGTATTTCCTCATCGCCGCCCCAAAATCCCCTGCGGGCGGACATAGAGGACGACGACGAGGATAATCAGCGCCGGGATCGGCCGCAGCGTGGGCGCGATCAGGTAGGCGGTCAGCGTCTCGGCGTAACCGACCACGTAGGCCGCGACCAGCGAGCCGGGCACGCTGCCCAGCCCGCCGAGGATGACGATGGTGAAGGCGCTCGCCGTGAGGTCTCCGGCACTCGACGAGCTCACCCCGAAGAACGAGGCTAGCAGAACGCCCGCGAGCCCCGCCAGCACGCCATAGATCGTCCAGACGATCAGATGGATGCGCGACAACTCGAAGCCGAGCAGGGTCAGCGCGCGCGGATTGATCGAGGCGGCGAGGAGTTGCTTGCCGAGGCGCGTATGATTGACCAGCAGCCAGACCAGCCCGATCGTCACCCAGCAGATGATGGCGATCAGGATCTCGTTGCGCGGCGTGCGCACGCCGCCGATGCTCATCACGCCGGGAATCATCGCCGGCAGGGTCACGGGGTTGTCGGTGAACAGGTAGTCCATGCCAGTCTGGATCATGATGCCCCAGAGCAGCGTGGCGGTAAGCACGAAAATTTCCTCCTCCTCGGCCGGAATCGCGCGCGAACGCTGGATCGGCCGCACCACCAGGAAATAGGTGATGTACGACGCGATCACGCCGCACACGAGGCCGAACGCCGCCCCGCCATACGCCCCGGCGCCATGATTGGCCGCCAGCCACCAGCCGAGAACGGCGGCGATCAGCATGATCCCGCCATGCGCGAGGTTGAGCACCCCGCTCACGCCGAAGATCAGCGTGAACCCGATGGCTCCCAGCCCATAGAGCGAGCTGATCGCGAACCCGTCGATCAGAATTTGCAGGGCGACCATTCAGCGCAACGTCATGGCCGAGACCGGTACAGGATCACCCCACAGTCATGGCCGGACTTGTTCCGGCCATCCACGTCTTCCTGGTCGCGAGTAAAGACGTGGATACCCGGGACAAGCCCGGGCATGACGGTGAAAGATACCGTGCACGGCCGAGACCTCAACCGAACACTCGTGCGCCGGACGCGAGCATGACGCTTCGCGTCATTTGCTCGCCGCCTGCTGGGGCAGCTTCACGAAGGACGGGAACACCATCTTGTTGGGGCATTCCTTGGTCGGCCAGATGCAGATCTGCTTGCCGTTCTGCCACTGCACGAAGATGCCGGTCACCCAGTCGGGCCCGTATCTCAGTCCGTGGGTGTACTCGCTGTCGCGGCCGTAGAAGCCGATACGGCCGAGGACGCCGTCCATGTTCGTCTTCTCCATCTCGGCGACCATCTTGTCGGGATCGGTCGAGCCGGCGCGCTTGATCGCCTCGATGAAGGCCATGGTCGCGTCATAGGCGGAAAAGCCGGTCCAGGCCGGGAAGTTGTGGTACTTTTCGACGTATGCCTTCTGCACCGCGAGCGTCACCGGGCTGAGCGCGATCCCCGGCCCCGCCTGGGTCTGCGTGATCACGCCCTCGGTCGCGCCGTTGGTGCTCTTCCAGAACGTGTCGTTGCTCGCCTGCGCGCTGATCCCCGCCATCGGGATCGGCACTTGCTGGGAGTGCCACTGCACCGTCGGCTGCACGCCGACATGGGCGATCCCCATGAGCATCACGTCCGGATGCTTCGCCTCGACGCCGTTGAAGATCGGGGTGAAATCCGTGGTGTCGGGGTTGAAGGCGACCTGATCCACCACGTTGAGGCCGGCTTTCGGCAGGCACTTCTCCAGCCCCGCGGCGAGCGGCTTGGTCCAGTCGGCGTCCTCGCGCACGATCGCCGCGGTCTTCATGTGCAACTCGTCGACGAGCAGATCGTGCGAGGAATCGCACACGGCGGTCGCGAGGAGAGGCGAAGTCAGCGCGACCTCGAACATGTATTTGTACTGTTCGTATTTATCATGTACCTGCTTGGTGATCAGGTTGCTCGCCGCCCCCGGCGTCGCCGTCGGCATGTGCAGCCGCGCCGCCCAGGGCTCGATCGCCAGCGCCACCTCGCTGATGAAGGTGGTGACCACGGCGGCCACATGGTCCTGCTGCGCCAACCGCTGGAAGGCCCGCACCGCGTCGGCGGCCGAGGCGTGGTCGTCATAGGCGACGATCTCCACTTGGCGCCCGTTGACGCCGCCGTGAGCGTTGACCTCGTCGGCGGCGAGTTGCGCGCCGCGCGCGATCGGCTCGCCCACCACGGCGGAGAACTCGCTGACGACGCCGATCTTGATCGGCCCGGTATCGGCGGCGCGGGCGAGCGCCGGTGCCAGCGTCAGTGTGCCTGCGGCGGTTGCGAGCAGCGCGACCCGGCGCGCGACCTCATGCATCATGGCGATTTCTTGAACCTCCCTGCCAGTGTCGCGCGTCCCGCGCGGTCCTGATGTGCTTATCAGGTCATCGCGCCAAGGTCATCCGACCCCAGCCGACGCTACTTGCTCGCCGCCTGCTGCGGCAGCCTCACGAAGGACGGGAACACGAGCTTGTTCGGGCATTCCTTGGTCGGCCAGATGCACACCTGCTTGCCGTTCTGCCACTGCACATAGATGCCGGTGACCCAGTCCGGCCCGTATTTCAGCGCATGGGTGAACTCGTCATGGCGCCCGTAGAACCCGATATGGCCGGTGGCCCCGTCCATGCTCGTCTTCTCCATCTCGGCCACGATCTTGTCGGGGTCGGTGGAGCCGGCCCGCTTGATCGCCTGTAGGATGGCCATGGTGTTGTCATACGAACTGAAGCCGGTGAAGGCCGGGAAGTTGTGGTACTTGTCCTGATAGGCCTTCTGCACCGCCAGCGTCACCGGGCTGAGCGCCACTCCTGGCGCCGAGCCGGTCTGCGTGATCACCCCCTCGGTCGCGCCGTTGGTGCTCTTCCAGAACGTGTCGTTGCTGGCTTGCGCGCTGATCCCGGCCATCGGTATCGGCACCTGCTGGGAGTGCCACTGTACCGTCGGCTGCACGCCGACATGGGCGATCCCCATGATCATGACATCCGGGTGCTTCGCCTCGACCGCATTGAAGATCGGCGTGAAGTCCGTCGTATCAGGGTTGAAGGCCAGTTGGTCGACGATCTTGAGGCCGGCTTTCGGCAGGCATTGCTCCAGCGTGACGTCGAGCGGCTTGGTCCAGTCGGCGTCCTCGCGCACGATCGCCGCGGTCTTCATATGCAGCCCGTCGACCAGCAACTCACGCGAGGAATCGCAGACCGAGTCAGCGAGGATGGGAGAGGGGAACCAGCCCTCGAACATGTATTTATACTGGTCGTACTTGTCGTGGACTTGCTTGCTGATCAGGTCCGACGCCGCCCCCGGGGTGATCGTCGGCATGTGCAGCCGGGCCGCCCACGGCTCGACCGCGAGCGCCACCTCGCTGATGAAGGTGGTGACCACGGCGGCCACATGGTCCTGCTGCGCCAGCCGCTGGAACGCCCGCACCGCATCGGCCGCCGAGGCATGGTCGTCATAGGCGACGATCTCGACCTTGCGCCCGTCGATGCCGCCCTTCGCGTTGACCTCGTCGGCGGCGAGTTGCGCGCCGCGCGCGATCGGCTCGCCGACCACGGCGGAGAACTCGCTCACGACGCCGATCTTGATCGGCCCGGTGTCGGCGGCGCGGGCGAACCTCGGCGCCAGCGCCAGCGTGGCGGCCGTTGTCGCGAGCAGCGCGACCCGGCGCGCGGTGATATGCTGCATGACCTTCTCCCGGACATTCCCTGTTCAATGCCGCCCTTGGGGCGTGCGCTTCGCCTCGCATATCAATTCATTGCCGAGGCGCCGTCAATTGCCTGCTTGGACTCGCCCGTTACTTGGCCGCCGCCTGGGGAAGTTTCACGAACGACGGAAACACCATCTTGTTGGGGCACGCCTTCTCCGGCCAGATGCAGACCTGCTTGCCGTTCTGCCACTGCACGAACAGGCCGCTCACCCAGTCAGGGCCGTATTTCCATGAGTGCGTGTACTGGTCGTCGCGGCCGTAGAAGCCGATGTGGCCGCTCGCCCCGTCCATGCTCGTCTTCTCCATCTCGGCCACGATCTTGTCGGGATCGGTCGATCCGGCACGCCTGATCGCCTCGATGAAGGCCATCGTGCCGTCATAGGAGGTGAACCCGGTCCAGGCTGGGAAATTGTGGTATTTGTCCACATACGCCTTCTGCACCGCGAGCGTCACCGGGCTGAGCGCTACGCCCGGGGCCGCTTGGGTCTGCGTGATCACCCCCTCGGCCGCGCCGTTGGTGCTCTTCCAGAACGTGTCGTTGGTGGCCTGCACGCTCAGGCCGGACATCGGGATCGGCACCTCCTGGGAATGCCACTGGATCGTCGGCTGCACGCCGACATGGGCGATCCCCATGATCATCACGTCCGGGTGCTTGGCCTCGACCCGATTGAAGATCGGCGTGAAATCCGTCGTATCGGGGTTGAAGGCGACCGCATCGACGATCTTGAGCCCGGCCTTGGGCAGGCATTGCTGCAACGTCGCATTGTACGGCTTGGACCAATCGGCGTCCTCGCGGACGATCGCCGCCGTCGTCATGTGGAGGTCGTGCGCCAACAGGTCACGCGAGGAATCGCAGACCGAGGCCGCCAGGCTGGGCGAGGGGAGCGCGCCCTCGAACATGTATTTGTATTGGTCGTACTTGTCGTGGACCTGCTTGCTGATCTGATCCGAGGCGGCGGCCGGGGTCAGGGTCGGCATGTGCAGCCGCGCCGCCCACGGCTCGATCGCCAGCGCGACCTCGCTGATGAACGTCGTGACGACGGCCGAGACATGATCCTGCTGCACCAGGCGCTGGTAGGCGCGCACCGCGTCGGCCGCCGAGGAGTGGTCGTCATAGGCGATGATTTCCACCTTGCGCCCGTTGATCCCGCCCTTCGCGTTGACCTCGTCGGCGGCAAGCTGCGCGCCGCGCGCGATCGGCTCGCCCACCACGGCGGAGAACTCGCTCACCACGCCGATCTTGATCGGCCCCGCGTCCGCGGCCCGTGCGGTCACGTTCGGGCCCAACATCATCGTGGCGGCGACTGTCGCAAGCAGCGAAAGCCGACGCGCGGCGGACTGCGTCATGGGAATTCTCCGGATAGCACCTACTCAGGCCATAACAGGTCATTGCCCGAAGGCCGTCAAATCCGCGATTGTGGGTACAGCGAATGGAGGCATGGATGAGCATACGGGAAAATGCGATCGGGCGCGCGCTCGCGGGGTTCGACCAGGGCGGCTTTCGGGAGCGGCTGGCCGATCTGGTTGCGATCCCCAGCACGTCGCAGGAACCGGAACATGCCGCCGACGTCGCCCGCTATCTCGACGCGGCGATTCGGCCGTGGCTGGAACGCCTCGGCTTCGCGGTGACGATCCACGCGAACCCGGACGGTGATGCCGGCCCGATCCTCACCGCCGAGCGCCTGGAGGACCCGGCGCGCCCGACAGTCATCACCTATGGCCACGGCGACACCGTGCGCGGGCTGGAGACGCAATGGAGCGAAGGGATCGCGCCGTGGCACCTGACCGAGCGCGGTGACCGCTGGTACGGCCGCGGTACCGCCGACAACAAGGGCCAGCACGCGCTCAACCTCGCCGCCCTCGAGGCTGTGCTGGCCGAGCGCGGCGGCCGGCTCGGCTTCAATCTCAAACTCCTTTTGGAAACCAGCGAGGAGCGTGGCTCGACCGGCCTACGTACGTTCGTGGACACGCATCGCGACGCTCTGGCCGCCGACGTGCTGATCGGCAGCGACGGCCCCCGCGTCGCGCCCGAGACTCCCACGATTGCCACCGGCACGCGCGGCACGTTCCACTTCGACCTTGTGGTGGCGCTGCGTCCCGGCGGCGTCCATTCGGGCCATTGGGGCGGCCTCATCGCCGATCCGGCGATCGTCCTGGCGCACGCCATCGCCGCGATCGCCGACCGCAACGGCCGCATCCTGGTGCCCGGCTGGCTCCCCCCGGGCGTGCCCGCTGCGGTGCGCGAGGGCCTAGCGGGCTGTCCCGTCGAAGGCGGCGACGATGCGCCCGCGATCGATCCCGGCTGGGGCGAGCCGAACCTAAGTGCCGCCGAGAAAATCTATGCCTGGAACAGCTTCATCGTGCTGGCGATGATTTCCGGCCGTCCCGACAACCCGGTGAACGCGGTCGCCCCCGACGCACGGGCGCATTGTCAGATCCGCTACACGGTGGACGCCGATCCCGCCGGCTTCGAGTCCGCCTTGCGCCGCCACCTCGACGCGAACGGCTTCCCGGAGGTGCGCATCGAGCGGGCCGGCATCAGGATGCCGGCGAGCCGCACCGACGTCGCCGATCCCTGGGTCCGCTTTGCCGCCGCCAGCATGGCAAGCAGCCTCGGGCGCCCGGTGCAGGTCATCCCGAACTCGTCGGGCGGCCTGCCGGGCGACGTGTTCGCAGACCATCTCGGCGTGCCGCTGATCTGGATTCCCCACAGCTACAATGGCTGCCGTCAGCACGGCCCCGACGAACACCTCCTCGTCGCCCCGGCGCGCGAGGGGATCGCGGCGATGGCGGGCCTCTGGTGGGATTTGGGAGAATCGGGAACCCCGGTGGTTTCCCGCTGAACCTCGGCCTCCCGCGCGCGGTTATGCGGCGATGCGCAGATTTGCCAACTCGGCGCCAAGGAAGGCCGCGATGGCCCCCGGGCCGGAACGAGGCGTGCCCGCGATGTCGGCGGCGGCCTCAGCCTCCGGATTGTAGTTGGTGTTGGTGTTCACGTCGTAGACGAGCGTCCGGCCCGCCGTGTCGGCGATGAACTCGACCCCGGCGACCTCGATCCCGGCGGCGGCGAGAAACTGTTCGATCCGGGCGCGCAGCGCGGTGGGAATGCCGTCGACGATGCGGAATTTCGCGGGTGCCTCCTTTGCGTCCGGGACGGCGCAGACGTCGGCCGGGCAGAGTTCGAACCCGCCGCTGGTATCCACTTCGACCGCATAGAGGAAACGTCCGCCGACGAACTCCGCGCGGGTGATGACAGGCCGGGGCGCGCGGACATATTCCTGCAGAAGCTGGATGCCATCGACCGGCGCCTCGTAATCCGGGCCGCCGACATAATCGCGTAGGGCCTCGGCATTCTGAAACAGTCGAACCCCGAGCCCCTTGCCGCCGCGATTCGGCTTCAGGATCACCGGCCCTCCAGCGAAATGCCGCGCCGCCGAGGTCACTACCTGATCGCGTCCCGCCACCAGCACAGTCCGCGGCACCGCGATCCCATGTCCCGCGAGCGCCGCGTATTGCCGCGTCTTGCTGATCTCCAGATCAAGCGCCCCCGGGCCGTTCACCACGCGCCGATCCCAGCGGACCAGCCAGGCGAGCACCGCCGCGGTCAATTCGGCGCTGAAGCGATGGTCGCGCGTATGCGAGGATGCGCTCATCCGGTTGTAGAAGACTCCATCCGGCGGCGGGGCCGACAGATCGAACGCGCCCTCGTGCAGGAACCACTCCGTCCAGGGCAGCCCGGTCCGGGCGAACGCCTCGGCCAATGGCGGCAGCCAAGCGGGATTTTCGTGCAGGACGTAAAGGCGCGATGACATCGGTTCCCCCAGACTTACCAGGCTGAGAGAAGCATCACCTCGGCGGTCCGCAAGGCGGCCGAAGAAATAACCAAGCGATACCAACGACAAACCGATCCGTAGGGTGGCGTTCTCCTTCGGCGGCGCGGCGGAGGTAGA
Source organism: Acetobacteraceae bacterium (assembly GCA_049591635.1). Lineage (GTDB taxonomy): Bacteria > Pseudomonadota > Alphaproteobacteria > Acetobacterales > Acetobacteraceae > DATFDN01. Next base: position 9,079 of record JBAWFF010000120.1, on the reverse strand, counting down.
TGAACTATCGCCGAACGGCCGGGGTCTGCTCCCGCGGCGTCCGTGCCGCCGCCGGCGCCGCGTCTCGGCGCAACCGGTGCTCGCCCAGCAGCAGCAGGATCGGCGCGGCGATGAAGATCGAAGACGACGTACCGACGACGATGCCGAAGAGCATCACCCACGCGAAGCCCGAGATCGACTGCCCGCCAAACAGCGCCAGCGGCAGTGCCGCGAGGAAGATGGTCATGGACGTGCCGAGCGTGCGGTTCAGCGTCTCGTTGATCGACAGGTCGATCAGGTCGCGCAGCGGCATCGTCTTGTATTTCCGCAAATTCTCCCGCATCCGGTCGTACACCACCACCTTGTCGTTGGTGGAATAGCCCAGCACCGTCAGGATCGCGGCGACCATCACCAGGTCGAAATCAAACCGCGTGACCACGAGAAAGCCGATCGTCTTGGTGATGTCGAGGACCAGCGTGACGACCGCGCCGACCGCGAACTCCCACTCGAAGCGGAACCAGATGTAGATAAGGATCATCACCAGGCTCAGCACCAGCGCCAGGATGCCATTGCGGAGCAGTTCGGCGGAGACCGAGGCACCGATCGCCTCCGTGCTCAGGATCTTGGTGCCCGGCGCCACCGCCTCCAGCGCCTCGCGTACATGCGTCACCGCGAGCTGCGTCGAATCCGCGCGCGGCTGGCTGCGGATGCGAATCAGCACCTGATCGGGCTTGCCGAATTGCTGCACGCCCTCCTCCGGCACCTGTCTTGCCGCCAGCGCGGAGCGGATGGCGGGGATGTCGGCCGCCGCCGGTGTGCGTGCCTCCATCACCACCCCGCCGGCGAAGTCGATGCCGAGGTGCAGGCCGGGGTGGAAGAACAGCACGATCGAGGCAGTGGACAGGACCGCGGACACGATCAGCCCCATGAACCGGCCGCGCATGAACTTGATGCGGGTGCCGTCGGGAACCAGGCGGAACATCGGGCGAAGCAGCATGGGATCAGACCGGAAGCAGACGGGGGCGGGTCGCGATGTACCAACGCGACACGAGAAGTCGGGTGAGCAGCCAGGCGGTGAACAAGGAGGTCGCGATCCCGACCGTGATCGTCACCGCGAATCCCTTCACCGGCCCGGAGCCGAAGATGAAAAGCATGACGTGCGCCAGGAAGGTGGTGGCGTTGGAGTCGAAAATCGTTCGGTACGCGCGGGAGAACCCGTGCTCGAGTGCCGCCAGCGGCGGGCGGCCGAGTTTTTGTTCCTCGCGAATGCGCTCGTTGATGAGGATGTTGGCATCGACCGCCATCCCGAGCGTGAGCAGGATTCCCGCCATGCCGGGCAACGTCAGCGTCGCCTGCAACAGCGACAGGATCGCCAGCATGACCACCAGGTTGACGACCAGCGTCAGGTTCGCGAACCAGCCGAACAGGCCGTAGAAGAACGCCATGAAGGCGATCACCAGCACGAAGCCGACGGCCAGCGAAATCGCGCCCGCGCGGATCGCGTCGGCTCCCAACTCCGGCCCGATCGTGTTCTCCTCGATCACCGTGAGCGGCGCCGGCAATGCGCCGGCGCGCAACAGCAGCGCGAGATCGGACGCCGACTGGGCATTGAAGTTGCCGCTGATCTGCCCGCGCCCACCGGTGATCGGCTCGCGGATCACCGGGGAGCTGATGACCTTCCCGTCCAGCACGATCGCGAACGGCCGACCGACATTGGCCCGCGTGATGTCGGCGAAGCGGCGTGCGCCGACCGCGTTGAAGGTGAAGTTGACCACCCATTGCCCGGTCTGTTGATCCGTCGCCGCGCGCGCGTCGGTCAGGTCGGCGCCGTCCACATCGACGCGCGTACGCACCGCGACCTTCTGGTTCGGATTGTCCTGCGTCGGCAAGAATTCGACGCCGGGCGGCGGCGTGCCGGCGGTCGAAGTCACCGATGCATCGACGAGCTGGAAGGTCATGTGCGCGGTTTTGCCGAGCAGCGTCTTGATGCGCTCCGGGTCGCCGACGCCGGGAAGCTGGACGACGATCCGGTCAGCGCCCTCCCGGCTCACCTGCGGATCGACCACCCCTGTCTCGTCGATGCGCCGGCGCACGATCTCGATCGATTGCTGCACCGCGTTGGTCGCCCGCTCGTTGAGCGCTACCGGCGAGAGCGCGAGCGTGATGACGCCGCCCGGCTTGGCGGTGATGTCGAGATCGGGGACGTTCATCGACCCCTGGGTCTGCACCAGTGGCTTCAGCGCGGTGATGGCGGCGGCGGTCTTCGTCGGGTCGCGCAGGGTCACGACGAGCCCCTTCGCGCCAGGCGCGCCGTTCACCGATTTGTAGAAGATCCCGGCCTTGCGGAGTTGCTCGCGCGCCGCGTCGGTGAGCCCCGCCAGCCGCTCCTTGACGACCGAGTTCATGTCGACCTGCATTAGCAGATAGCTGCCGCCCTGGAGGTCGAGCCCGAGACGCACGGTGCGCCACGGCATCCACGCCGCCGGCGCGCGGCCGGCGTTGGGGATGCACAGGATCGCGGCGAGCAGGCAGACGCCCAGGATCAGGAGCGTCTTGGCACGGCTGAAATAGAGCATCTAGGCGGGCGGCTCCTGAGGGGGTAGCGGCGGGCGAGGCGTTCGGATACCCCGCCCTGCCACGAAAAGCGACTGGTACCTAACCCATGAGCACCCGCCCCCTGCGCGTCGGCCTCGCCGGCGCCGGGCATTTCGGCCGCTATCATGCCCTGAAGCTCGCCGCGTCCCCGCGCGCGGAACTGGCCGGGGTGCATGACCGCAATCCCGACCACGCGGCTCGCGTGGCCGCCGAGACGGGCGCGCCAAGCCTCGGGCTCGTGGAACTGCTCGCCGTGTGCGATGCCCTGATCGTGGCGGTTCCGGCGGCCGCGCATCACGCCATCGCCGCCGCCGCGCTCCAGGCCGGGCGGCACGTCTTCGTGGAGAAGCCGATCGCCGCGACCCTGGCCGAGGCCGACGCACTGGCCGCACTCGCGGCCGAACGCGCCTTGGTGCTTCAGGTGGGCCATCTCGAACGTTTCTCCGCCGGGCACGGCGCGATCCGCGAACGCGTCGGCACGCCGCTGTACATCGAGGCCAGCCGTATGGGGCCATTCAAGCCGCGCGGCACCGACGTCTCGGTCGTGCTTGACCTGATGATCCACGACCTCGACCTCATCCTCGAACTGGTCGGCAGCCCGATCGCCGCCGTCGAAGCGGTTGGCGCTCCGATCGCCAGCCCGCTCTGCGACATGGTCAACGCCCGCCTGCGCTTCGCCTCCGGCGCGGTCGCGACGGTCACCGCGAGCCGCGTCGCGCCCAATGTGGAGCGACGGATGCGAATCTTCGGCGTCCAACGATGCGTGAGCGTCGATTTCGTCGCCCGAACGTTGACGACGACGACGCGCGGCCGGGGCGACCCGGTGGCCGGGCTGCCCGGCTTTGGCGTCGAATCCGCCGCCTGGGTCGAGCACGACGCGCTGGAGGCCGAGCAGGCCGCGTTCATCGCCGCGGTGCTGGACGGCGCTCCGGTTGCTGTTGATGCCGCCGCCGGCCGGCGCGCCCTCGCCGCCGCCCTGCGCGTGGAGGCGGCGGTCAATGAGGCCGGGGAACGAATGCGCGCCTCAGGCCTGCTCCATGACCTCGATCACCGCCTCGGCGGCGGCCTCTGACGGCAGCAGCCCGCCGGGTGGTCGAAGTCCCTCGAGCAGCGTCTGGAACCCGGCTTGCTGGGTCGCCGCTGCCGCCGGATCGTCGAGCAACGAGCGGAGCGTGCGGGCGAGAGTGTCCGGCGTACAGTCCTCCTGCATGAACTCCGGCACCAGCGCGGGCCCGGCGTCGAGGCCGATGCCCGCCGCGAGCAGATTGACCAGCGCGGCATAGCGAACCTTGGCGATTCGCCGCACGATGACCCCGGTGAGCGGATTCACCCGGTAGGCGACCATCATCGGAACCCCCGCCATCGCCAACTCCAGCGTCGAGGTGCCGGATTTCGTCAGCGCTGCCGAGGAGGCGGCAAAGGCGTCGTATTTGGCGTCCTTTCCAGCGATGAGCAGCGGTGGAACGGGCCACATGGCGGTGCCCGCCCGCACGGCCTCGGCAACCGGACCCGCGAGCGGGACGGCGGGTACGACCGTGGGCAGAAGCTGCAATGTCTCGCCCAACACTGGCAGCAGCCGAGAGACCTCCGAGACCCGGCTGCCGGGCATCAACGTCACGACGCGGGCGCCGGGAGGCACTCTATGTTGGTCGCGGAAGCGAGCCCCGTCGCCTCGATCGGCGCCGCTCTCCAGGACTGGGTGGCCGACAAAGCGCGCCGGCAACCCGTGGCGAGCAAAGAACGCCGGCTCGAAGGGCAGCAGGCACAGCAACCGGTCCCACAATCCCGGATAGCGTCGCACGCGACCTTCTCGCCACGCCCAGACCTGCGGGGCGACGTAGTGCACCCGCTTTATGCCGAGCGGAGCGACCGCGCGGAGTACCCGCAGGGCGAAGCCGGGGCTGTCGATGGTCACGATGATTCCGGGGCGGCGCGCGGCGATGTCGGCGACCGTTTCGGCCAGCCGGCGCCGGAGATGGCGCAATCGCGGCAGCACTTCGAAGAACCCCATCAGCGCCAGTTCCTCGATCGGGAACCGGCTCTTCAAACCCTGCGCGGCCATCCTCGGCCCGCCGATGCCGGCGAATTCGCTATCAGGTCGGCGTGCCCGCAGCGCGGCGATCAAGCGCCCGCCCAGTTCGTCCCCGCTTTGCTCGCCCGCGATCAGGTAGATCAGGGGCAACCCTCACCCGCCCGCGCTGTCGCGCGTGCGACCTCTCCCGCGGAGCGGGAGAGGTGAGCGCATAGTCGTCACCTCTCCCGCCGTGCGGGAGAGGTCGCCGCGCCGGAGGCGCGCGGGTGAGGGTGCGGGGCGCCATAGAGCACCGCCGGATCGACCTCCGGCGCCATGATCTCCGCCAGTCCGTCGCCGCGTGCCGCCCGATAGAAACAGCTTCGTCGCCCGGTGTGGCAGGCAACTCCCGTCTGATCCACCAGCACCAGCAACGCATCGCCGTCACAGTCGATGCGCAGTTCCTTCAATCGCTGCACCTGCCCCGAAACCTCGCCCTTCCGCCACAGCGCGTTGCGCGAGCGGCTGAAATAGCAGACCCGGCCCGTTGCCAGCGTCTCCGCCAGCGCCGCCCGGTTCATCCACGCCATCATCAGCACCTCGCCGGTGTCGTGCTGCTGCGCGATCGCGGCGACCAGCCCGGCGGCGTCGAACCGCACCGCGTCCATCACCGCGGGGAGGGGAGGGATGGCCATTTCATCCTTGCTCATGGGTGTTATCTTGGGCCGCGCCCTTCCGGTGGCAAACCGGGACGGCGAAGGAGAGGGTTGTTCATGCCAGAGATCGCCGCCACCGAGACCGCGTCCGCCACCCGCCGGCGCGCCAGTTCCAACGGCGCCGAGTTCTGGTTCACCAGCTTCATTGGCGCCAACCGCTACCGCCCCGGCGTTGGACCGGCTCCCGGCCCGGACGCACTCTATCCGATGGCGTTTCTCGTCGAACAGGACGCCAACGTCGTGGTTGGCGCGCATTTCCATCAATCCGACCAATTTCAGGTGATGCTTGACGGCGCCGGCCGGCTCGGCACGCACGATGTCGGCCCGGTCGCGGTTCATTTCGCAAGCGCCTTTTCCGCCTATGGGCCGATCCGCGCCGGAGCCGGCGGCCTGCACTACTTCACTCTGCGCAACGGCTGGGACCCCGGTGCGCGCTACATGCCCGGGGCGCGCGCCGAATTGCCCCGCCCGCGCCGCCATCGGGTGGCGATGGCGGAGCTGTCGCGCGAACCCGAAGCCGGGTGCGAGAATGTCCTTGGGCCGGAGGCGGACGGGCTGGCCGCGTGGCGCTGGCGTCTCGCGGAGGGCGGGCGCCTCGACACTCCCGATCCGGCCACCGGGCGCGGACAGTTCTGGCTCGTCCTCGATGGAACCTTGTCAGGGGACGAGCCGATCGGGCCGCGGTCCTGCGTGTTCGTTCGTCCCGAGGAGCCGCCGCTAGGCGTCGTCGCCGGCGCCGGCGGCCTCGATATCCTGGCGCTGCAATTCCCCATCCGCGCGCGGTAGGAGCGCCTATGCGACCGTTGGACGGCATCCGCGTCATTTCGCTCGAGCACGCCCTCGCCGCGCCGCTCTGCACGCGCCATCTTGCCGACCTCGGCGCGGAGATCATCAAGATCGAACGTCCCGGCGAGGGCGACTTCGCGCGCGGCTACGACAGCTTCGTGCGCGGCATGTCCTCGTTCGTCATCTGGCTCAACCGGGGCAAGCGCAGCGTGACCTTGGACATCAAGCAGCCGGCCGCGCGCCAGGTGCTGGATCGGCTGATCGCGGGCGCCGACGTGCTGGTGCAGAACCTCGCGCCCGGCGCGGCGGCCCGCCTCGGGCTGGGCTACGAGGCGCTGGCGCCCGGCAACAAGCGGCTGATCGTCTGCGACATCTCCGGTTACGGCGACGGCGGTCCCTTCGGCGACAAGAAGGCATATGACCTGCTGATCCAGGCGGAATCCGGCCTCATCAGCGTCACCGGGACGCCGGAGCAGCCGTCGCGCGTGGGCATCTCGGCCGCCGATATCGCGACCGGGATGTACGCCCAATCGGCGATCCTCGCCGCCCTGCTGCGCCGCGAACGGAGCGGGCAGGGCGCCAACGTCAAGGTCGCCATGCTCGATGCGCTGGCCGAGTGGATGACCTACCCGATGTATCGCATCGTCTACGGCGGCTCCGCGCTGCCGCGCCAGCCGCTCAATCACCCCGCGCTGGCGCCGTATGGCGCGCATCGCGCGAAGGACGGTCAGGTGATCTTCGGCTTGCAGAACGAGCGCGAATGGGCGGCGTTCTGCGTCAAAATGATGCGCAGGCCGGACTGGACGACGGATCCGCGCTACCGCGACAACAACGCACGGCGCGAGCATCGCCAGGAGCTGACGGCCGAGATCGAGGCGTTCTTCGCCGACAAGACCGCGCTCGACGTCGTCGCGCTGCTGGACGCCGCCGGCATCGCCAACGGGCGCCTGAACGACGCGCGCGACCTCTGGGACCACCCGCAGCTCGCCGCGCGGGATCGATGGCGCGAAATCGACAGTCCGGTGGGACCGCTCCGGGCCATGCTCCCGCCCGTGACCTTCACCGATACCGAGGCGGCGATGGGCAACGTCCCGGCGCTCGGCCAGCACACGGACGCGGTATTGGGCGAATTGGGCTATGGCGCCGCCGACATTGCCGCGATGCGCGAGACAGGGGCGATATGACAGAGGCGTTCGACCCCGCCCTGCACAGGATGGTGTCGGAGCAGCGCTGGTTCGATGATTTCCGCCTGGGCGAGCGGTTCATCCTGCCCAGCCGGACGATGACCGTTGCGGTCTTCCTCGCTTTCCAAGGAACGAGCGGGGACAACCATCCGATCCACTACGACGCCGAGTACTGCCGTGCCCGCGGGATGCCGGGCTTGCTCGCGCACGGATTGCAGACCCTCGCCCAGACGGCGCCGGGCGCGGGCCTGTTTCCGTTCATGGTGGAGGACTCGCTCGTCGGCTTCCTGGAGCAATCAAGCCGCTTCCTGCGTCCGGTGTTCGTCGACGACACGCTCTATCCGGCGCTTGAGATCGACGAGTTGACCCCGAACCGCACCACCGGCGTCGTCGGCCTGCACAGCACGGTTCACAATCAGCGTGGCGAACTCGTGCTGGACGGACACCAACGCTACCTGCTGCGCCGCCGGGCAGCGAACCCCTGAAGGACATAGCCATGAAGATCGCCAGCCTGCACGCCGAAATCCTGAGCATCTCCGAGGACGATCCGCTCGCCGACAGCCCGGAGCGCGCCGGCGCGACCCGCCCGGTGGTGGCGCTGCGGATGCGGACCGACGACGGCATCGAGGGGATCGGCATTTCCTTCTTCGCCGGCAAGCTGACAGGTGCGCTGCGAACGGCGATCGAGGCCCTCGGCGAGGTCATTGTCGGCCACGATCCGCTGCGCCCCGAGGCGATCATCGCGAAGCTGCGCGAGGCGGCCGGCGGCTGCGAGCCGGGCGGCATCTTCACCCTCGCCTCGGCGGCGATCGACATCGCATTGTGGGATATCAAGGGCAAGGTGTTGCAACAGCCGATCTGGAAGCTGTTGGGTGGCACACGCAACCGGGTGCCCACCTACGCCTCCGGCGCGCAGCGGCGCGGGCTGAGCGACAAGAAGGTCGAGAAGGCCACGCGCCGCCTGGTGGACAAGGGGTTCACCGAGATGAAGATGCAGATGGCGCTGCCCGGGCGCCCGACTATCGCCGACGAGGTGCGGCGTGCCCGCATCGTGCGCGATGCGGCCGGCCCCGACATCAAGCTGATGTGCGACATCAACCAGCGCTGGCGGGTGGAGCAGGCGATCGACATCGGCCGAAGGGTCGAGGATATCGGCTTCTTCTGGCTCGAGGACGTGACGGCGGCGGACGACTATCCCGGCCTCGCCCGGGTCGCCGATGCGCTCGCCACCCCGGTCGCGGGCGGGGAGTACGTGTGGGGCCCGGTGCCGTTCCGGCATATGATCGAGGCGCGCTCGGTCGATATCGTGATGATCGACCTCGCCCGCGTCGGCGGCGTGACGCCGTGGATGAAGGTTGCCGGCATGGCCGAGGCGTTCAATCTGCCGGTCGTCAGCCACCTGATCCCGGAGTTCCACGCCCATCTCGTGGCGGCGATCCCGAACGGCCTGACGGTCGAATACATGCCCTGGATGGGGAAGCTGTTCCAGGAACTGGCACCGATCGAGGCCGGCGAGATCGTGCTGTCCGATGCCCCCGGCTTCGGCCTCGCGTTCGACGAGGCGACGCTGCGGAAGTTCAGGGTGGGCTGATCGTCACAGGCGGGCGACTTCGTGCGCCTCTGGGCGCAGCACGGCGCACGGGGCGCGGTGCCGGGTCCGATCGCTGCACGCCGTGGAGGCTTCGTCCGAGGTGAGGCCGACCACTTGAGCGCGCCATGTCGTGTGTCCATGAACGCGGGCGCGCTCGACGCGCGCCGCACCGCCGGCCGTCTTGCGGCGGGCGGTAGCCGCGGCGGCGCGAGCGGCG
>JBAWFF010000119.1:0-4670 GCA_049591635.1 Acetobacteraceae bacterium | reverse complement strand
CCGGCGTTCGATGTGGTACGTGCCGACATGGCGGCACGCGACGCCGCCGACGCCGCCCGCGCCGTCTCCCCGCTCCGCCCAGCGGTGGACGCGATCTGGCTGGACACGACGGACTTGGATGCCGATGCGGCGTTCGCACGGGCGCTGCGCGCGGTGGAGGAGAGGTTGGGCGAAAAGTTGGTCTAGTCGGATGGTCTGGTCCGACCTATGTTCATCGTGCTTTAACCGTGGCGTGCCATGACCGAGACCGTGAACATCTATGAAGCGAAGACCCAACTCTCCCGCCTCGTCGATCGCGCCGTCGCCGGCGAGGACGTGGTGATCGCCCGCGCCGGCAAGCCGATGGTGCGACTGGTGCCGGTCGAAAAGCGGGAGCCGCGTATACCTGGCCGCCGGCTTTTTGGTGTGGATCTTCCGGACAGCTTCTTCTTCGACCCCCTGCCGGAAGAGGAACTCGCGCTCTATTACGGCGGCGATGACGACGACTTTCCGCTCCCGCCCGGCTGAAGGTGCGGCTTCTGCTCGATACCCATGCGTTATTCTGGTGGGATTTCCACCCGGACCGGCTTCCGGGTCTGGCGCGGGCGCTGATCGGCGACCCCGATAACGAGATATCCGTCAGCCCGGTTTCGGCTTGGGAAATGACGAGAAAACATCGAATGGGGAAGTGGCCGGAAGCCGATGGCTTCGCGGCTCGCTTCGCCCACATCGTGCACACTCACGGCTTCGCCGAACTCCCGATCACCTTCGCTCACGCAGCCAAAGCCGGCGGGCTGGAGGGCCGCAACCGTGATCCGTTCGATCGGCTGCTGGCGGGGCAAGCTCTCGTGGAGAATCTGGGCTTCGTGACGGCCGACGCGGGGTTCCGCGAATTCGGCGTCGCCGTCGTATGGGACGGCGCCAGCACTTGACTTCACCGTAACGGGGCGTATCTGTCGGGCCTCACGCGCAACGCGCATCATGCCTCTCGTCAGCAACCAGCCCGCGGCCTCGTCGCGGGCAAGTCGTATTCCGCGATCGGAACGCGCAATCGGTACGGCCAATCCGGCGAACGCTCCGGACCACCGCCACGGAACAAATCAACATATGCCAGCATCCGCCGCTGCCTTCGCGCCTACCCAGGATCATTCCAAGGGCGAGAACTTCGCCGCCCTGCTCGACCAGAGCCTCGGCCGTGACGCCGGCTTTGAAGGCTCGGTCGTCACCGGCCGCGTGGTCCGCCTCGCCGACGACTATGCCGTCGTCGATGTCGGCCTGAAGTCGGAGGGTCGGGTCGCGCTGAAGGAGTTCGGCTCCTCGAACGGCGACCTGCCGGAGATCAAGCCCGGCGACGTGATCGAGTTGTACGTCGAGCGGTATGAAGACCGTGACGGCGCCATCGTGCTGTCGCGCGAGAAGGCGCGACGCGAAGAGGCGTGGACCACGCTCGAGAAGGCCTACGAGGGCGCGGCACGCGTCAACGGCACGATCTACGGCCGGGTCAAGGGTGGCTTCACGGTCGATCTCGGCGGCGCCATCGCCTTCCTGCCCGGCAGCCAGGTCGACATCCGCCCGGTCCGCGACGTGACCCCGCTGATGGGCAGCCCGCAGCCGTTCCAGATACTCAAGATGGATCGCGCGCGCGGCAACATCGTCGTCTCCCGCCGCGCCGTCCTCGAGGAGACCCGCGCCGAGCAGCGCAGCGAGCTGATCCAGGGCCTCAAGGAAGGCCAGATACTCGACGGCGTGGTGAAGAACATCACCGACTACGGTGCCTTCGTCGATCTCGGCGGCGTCGACGGGCTGCTGCACGTCACCGACATCGCCTGGCGGCGCATCAACCATCCGAACGAGGCCTTGCAGATCGGCCAGCAGGTCAAGGTGCAGGTCATCCGCTTCAACCCGGAGACCCAGCGCATCAGCCTCGGCATGAAGCAGCTCGAGGCCGACCCGTGGGAGGGCGTCGCCGCGAAATACCCGCCCGGCGCCAAATACACCGGCCGGGTCACCAACATCACCGATTACGGTGCCTTCGTCGAACTGGAGCCCGGCGTCGAGGGCCTGGTCCATGTCAGCGAAATGTCGTGGACCAAGAAGAACGTCCATCCCGGGAAGATCGTGTCCACCAGCCAGGAGGTGGACGTTCAGGTGCTCGACGTCGACGCCTCCAAGCGCCGCATCTCGCTCGGCCTCAAGCAGGTCCAGCGCAATCCATGGGAGCAGTTCACCGACGAGCACGCGATCGGCTCGGTCGTCGAGGGCGAGGTCCGCAACATCACCGAGTTCGGGCTATTTCTCGGCCTTGGTCCGGACATCGACGGCATGGTCCACATGTCGGACCTGTCGTGGGACGAAGCCGGCGAGCAGGCGATCACGCACTACAACAAGGGCGACATGGTCACCGCCAAGGTGCTCGACGTCGATGTGGAGAAGGAGCGGATCAGCCTCGGCATAAAGCAGCTCAAGGACGATCCCGCCGCCTCGGTCCTCGACAGCGTCCACAAGGGCGACGTCGTCACCTGCGTCGTCTCCCAGGTCCAACAGAACGGAATCGAGGTGAAGGTGGGTGACGTGCTGACCGGCTTCATCCGCCGCTCGGAACTGGCGCGCGACAAGACCGACCAGCGTACCGACCGCTTCGCGGTGGGCGAGAAGGTCGATGCGCGCATCCAGTCGGTGGATCGCGCATCCCGCCGCCTCACGCTCACCATCAAGGGCAAGGAGGTCGAGGAGGAGAAGCAGGCGATGGCCGAATACGGCTCGTCTGATTCCGGAGCCTCGCTGGGCGACATCCTGGGGGCGGCGATCCGCCGGCGGAACCAGGCGACGCCCGACAATGGTTAGGCCGCCCGGGGGCTAGTCTGTCCTGACCCTCGAGACCGACCTTCTGATCGACAGGGGGCGCCTCAAGCGCCGCCTGATCGTTTGGCGCACCATAGCGGTGTTGGCGATTATCGCCGTGGTGCTGGTGGGGCTGCGCGGACGCGGCTTGCCGGGACGTGCCTTCATCGGCGAAAGCGGAGCCCATGTGGCGCGGGTGAAGGTCGACGGGATCATCCTCGGCGAGGATCGGCTGGTCCGCCAGATCACGGACCTTGGCACCGACAAATCGGTGAAGGCCGTGATCGTCGCGATCGACAGCCCTGGCGGCAGCGTCACCGGCGGCGAGGCGTTGCACGACGCGATCGCGGCGGTCGCCGCCAAGAAGCCGGTGGTCGCCGTCATGGGCGGGATCGCCGCCTCGGCCGGCTACATGATCGCGGTGCCGGCGGCGCGCATCTTCGCCCGCCAGGGCACCCTGACCGGGTCGATCGGCGTCTATCTCCAGACCGCCGAGATTTCCGGCCTGCTCGACAAGCTCGGCGTCTCCACCGAGGCCATCAAGTCGGGCCCGCTGAAGGACCAGCCGAGCCTGTTCGAGAAGACCTCGCCGGAAGGACGGCAGGTGTTGCAGGGCCTGGTCATGGATTACTACGACCAGTTCGTGACGATGGTCGCGCAAGGGCGGCACATGGACCCCGACGCCGTGCGCCGCGTCGCCGACGGCCGCCCCTATACCGGGCGGCAGGCGCTGAAGCTCGGCCTCGTCGATCAGATCGGCGGCGAGACCGATGCTCGCGCCTGGCTTGCCCAAGCCAAGGGCGTCCCGGCGAATTTGCCGGCGCGCGACGTGACGCAGCCCGGTCTGGCCGCGCGGGCGTTCGGCGAGAGTCTCGACGGGGTAGGAGGCGCGATCTGGAAAACTTTGGCAGGACAAGGGGTTAAGGTTGACGGTGTGTGGGCACTCTGGCACGCTCCGGCCGGCTGACGCCGCACATTTTCGGGGAGGATGCGGAATGACCAAATCCGAACTGATCGCCGAACTGACGGAGGCCAATCCGCATCTGCGTGCCGCGGATATCGAGCTGATCGTCGCCACTATCTTCGACGAGATCACTGGTGCGCTCGCCCGTGGCGCCCGCGTGGAATTGCGTGGCTTCGGCGCTTTCACCATCAAGCGCCGGGGCGCCCGTACCGGACGCAACCCGCGCACCGGCGCGGCGGTCTCGGTCACCGAGAAGGCGGTGCCGTTCTTCAAAGCCGGCAAGGAACTGCGTGAACGGGTGAACGCGGGCGCCATGCCGGCCGTGCCCGCCGCCTGACAGGCGATCGCCGATGCGGCTGTTGCTAGCGACCCCCTTCCTGATCGTGCTCGTGCTGTTCGCGTTGTCGAACCGCGAACCGGTCGTTCTCAAGTTCTGGCCGACCGATCTCGCCCTGGAGGTGCCGCTTGCCGGCGCCGTGCTGGCGGTCGCGGCCGTGGCGTTCCTCCTCGGCGCCTGCATTGTCTGGCTATCGGAGCTGCGGGTTCGCCGTCGGGCCCGTCGGGCGGAAGCGCGCGCCGAAGTCCTACAGGACGAGCTGCGCGCCCTCCAGGCCCAGCGTCCGCCTCCACCCTCGCCGCTCCGTTGACGCCGCCGCGTCTCATCGTCGCGTTGGACACGGCCGAGCCGGCGACCGCGCGCGCCTGGATGGAGGCGGTGGCGCCGCATTGCGGTCTGGTCAAGCTGGGGCTGGCCTATTTCCTCGCCAACGGCCCCGCCGGCGTCCGCCGGCTCGCCCGCGACGTGGCGATGCCCCCGTTCTTCCTCGACCTGAAGCTGCATGACATTCCGAACACCGTCGGCGATGCCGTCCGCGCCGTGCTGGAG
>JBAWFF010000118.1:0-6643 GCA_049591635.1 Acetobacteraceae bacterium | reverse complement strand
GTGACATTCACCGCGCCACCTCCACCATCGCCATCAAATGCTCCAGCCGATCCGCCTCCGTCGCCGGCTTGTCGGTGCGTAGCCGGGCGATGCGGGGGAAGCGCATGGCGACGCCCGATTTGTGCCGCCCGGAGAGCTGCGCGGCGTCGAACGCCACCTCCAGCACCAGCGTCTTCTCCACCTCCCGCACCGGGCCGAATCGCGCCGTTGTGTGGTTGCGGATCCAACGGTCGAGCCAGCCGAGTTCGGCGTCGGTGAAGCCGGAATAGGCCTTGCCGACCGGTACCAGCTCGGCGTCCCGCCACAGGCCGAACGTGTAGTCGGAATAATAGCTGCTGCGCTTGCCGTGGCCGCGCTGGGCGTACATCAGCACTGCATCGACGCTGTGGGGATCGCGCTTCCATTTCCACCACAGCCCCTTCGGCCGACCCGGCACGTACGGGCTGTCGGCCCGCTTGAGCATGATCCCCTCCATCGAGGCGGCGCGGGCACCCTCGCGCAGCGCCGCGAGATCGTCGATCGAGGCGAAGTCGATCAGCGGTGACAAATCCATACGCGCCGGGCGGATGCGGGCGAACCACGCCTCCAGCCGCGCCCGGCGCGCATCGAAGGGCAGCGCGCGAACGTCCTCGGCCCCGTCGAACAAGATGTCATAGAGCCGCACGCCCGCCGGGAAGTCGCGCAGCATCGCGGCGCTCACCTGCTTGCGATTGAGGCGTTGCTGCAAATCCGCGAACCGCGCCACGTGGCCGTCGCGGATCACCAGCAGTTCGCCATCCAGCACGGCGTCGAATTCCATCGCCGCGATGATCTCCGGGAACCCGCCCGAGATGTCCTCGGCGCCGCGCGAATAGATCCGCCTCCCGGCTTCGGTCGCGACGAGCTGGACCCGGATGCCGTCCCATTTCCACTCCGCCCGATACTGGCCGGCGTCCAGCGCCGCGATGTCGGCGGCCTCCAGCGGGTGCGCCAGCATCGGCGGGCGGAACACCGGCGCGCCCTCCGGGTCCGGACGCGCCCCGCGTTTCTCCAGCCAGGCGAACAGCGCCGTGTAGGGCGGCGCCAGGCCGTGCCAGACTTCCTCCACCTGATCCGGTTCTACCTCGCCCAGCGCGGCGAGCGCCACCTTGGCGAGCCGGGCGGAGGCACCGACGCGCAACCCGCCGGTAATCAGCTTCAGCAGCGCCAGCCGCGCCGATGGCGTGCAACTGTCGAGCCAGCCGGCGACGATATCGGGCAACGCCGGCTTGGGGGCAGTCTCCAACGTGTGCACGACCTCAGACAAGGTGGGAGCGGGGGCCTCGGTCGGGCGCGCCGGCCAGATGAGCGCGACGGTCTCGGCGAGGTCGCCAACGAAATCGTACGACCAGCCGAACAGCACCGGGTCGGTGCGGCTCGCACCGAGGTCGCGGATCAGGCCGGGCTTGGCGGCGGTGAACCGAAGCGCGCCGGCGATCGCCGCGAGCGCGATCCCACGGTCAGGGTCGGGCTCGGTCGCGAAGTATTGGCGCAGCAGCGCGATCTTGGCGTTGCGCGCATGGGTGAAGACCAACCGCTCCAGCAATTCGGCGAAGGCGATCATCGAAGGAAGGTGGCAGCGCCGTCCGGTCGCGGAAAGTCTCGCAACGGCGTTAGAAGCCGGTTAGGCTGGCGAAAAAGACGTCCAAGGAGAACGAAACCGTGCATCTGACCCGCCGCGCCTTGATGGGCACCGCCGCCGCGACCGCGCTCGTCCCCGCCGCCCGCGCCCAGACGCGCCCGGTGCTGAAGATCGGCGTGCTGACCGACATGTCCGGCCCGTATCGCGACATCGCCGGCCCCAACGGGGTCGCCTGCGCCCGTCAAGCGGTGCAGGAGTTCAATGCGGGCGCCTTCGACGTCGAGGTGCTGGTGGCCGACCATCAGAACAAGCCCGACATCGCCGTATCGATCGCCAAGCAATGGTTCGACCAGCAGGGCGTTACGATGATCCTCGACATCGCTGCCTCCTCCTGCGCGTTGGCGCTGGTCTCGGTCTGCCGCGACAAGAACACGGCCCTGATCCCGACCAGCACCGCGACCTCCGATCTGACCGGCAAGGCCTGCTCGCCGAACACGATCCACTGGGTGTACGACACGTATGTGGACGCCAAGTCGACCGGCGGTGCCATGGTCAAGGCGGGCGGGGACTCGTGGTATTTCATCACTCCCAATTACGTGTTCGGCCAATCTTTGCAGCGCGACACGACCCATTTCATCGAGGAGGCAGGCGGCAAGGTGCTCGGCTCGCGGCTGTATCCGTTTCCCGAGACCACGGATTTCTCCTCGATGCTGCTGCAGGCGCAGGCGTCGAAGGCGAAGATCCTCGGCTTCTGCAATGCCGGCACCGACCTCATCAACTGCATCAAGCAGGCGCGCGAGTTCGGCGTGACCAACACGATGAAGCCGGCGGCGCTGGTCTGCTACACCTGCGACGTGCATTCGCTGGGGCTGGAGACGGCGCAGGGATTGCGGCTGACCGAGACCTATTACTGGGACCTGAACGACCGCACCCGGGCGTTCCAGAAGCGGGTCCAGCCCAAGGTGACGCTGTGGCCGTGCTCGCCGCAGGCGGGCAACTATTCCTGCACGCTGCACTATTTGAAGGCGGTCGCAACGATGGGCGGCCCGGCGGCGGCAAAGGACGGCCGGGCGGTGATCGCGCGCATGAAGGCGATGCCGACCGACGACGATTGCTTCGGGGTCGGCAGCATCCGCGAGGACGGGCGCAAGATCCATCCGTCGTATCTGTTCGAGGTGAAGTCGCCGGCGGAGAGCACGCAGGAATGGGACCAGTACAAGCTGCTGGGCACCACGCCGGCGGATCAGGCGTTCCGGCCGATGAAGGAGGGTGGCTGCGTCATGGAGAAGACCTGACCCGCCTCTCTTACCCGATCCCTCCCGCGAGGGCGGCCGGGCAAGGAAGCAGTCAGGCTCAAGAGCAATCCCTAAACCGGATCGCGGCGCGACGGCCTCTAGCCGGCTCGCGCCTTGCGACGCAGGAGGCCGACCGCGACCAGCCCGGCCCCGAACAATGCGAGGCTCCCAGGTTCGGGAATAGTGGTGCTGTCGTTCAGGCGCACGTTGTCCCAATCGCCCTGTGCACCCGGGCTACTCAACAAAATCGAGATCGCTCCACCGGCGTCCGAGGCGGTCGCGGTGTAGCTGGCCGTGTAGTTCACGAAGTCGCCACTAAGCGGATCGGCGACGCCAGTCGCGAGGATCGTATTGCTTCCAACGAGGAGGGAAACGCCCCCCGGATCAGGCAAGTCCTTCCGAAATCCGACATCGACGTTCAGCGTGTAGGTCGTTCCCGCCACGGCGACGACACTCACGATCTGCGAGATCGTCCCGCCATTGCTGTAGGCGACCGTGATGCCATCGGGCACGGAGTTGAAATAGGTGAAGTTCGATGCCTGCACGCCGGGCTGGAACTGCCCGAAGGTGCCGGTGCTGACCCAACCGGGGATCGGATCGTTCCCCGAATAGCTGCAGCCGGCGCCGCAACCAAGCGGAAGACCTGCCGCGGGCAAAATCTCGAACGACGCGTTCGAAACCGGGATCACGGCAGCTAACGCTCCATTCGATCCTGCCAGCATCCCAAGGAGCGGCAGCAGGGTCCACGCGCGCATGATCTTCATTGGGGAATCCCTGTTAACTTAAGGGCAATCTTCGGAACATGCCCTTCAAAGGTCAAGGCATAAATGCTTGATTTGATGGATCAAGATTGAAGGCTATTTTGCTGGCTGAGATGAACGCGGTCCATGGTGGCGAGCCAATATTGATACCTGCCTAGGCGGCTGAGACGCCCTGACGATGGGGCCGCCGTCGGCATTACCGCCGCACCCGTTCCCATAGCCTCCGTGCCGCCTCCTCAAACGTGGTCATGGCGGTGCGGCGTTGCATCTGCGAGTAGACCAGTTCCGGCCCGGGCTGGCCGAGGTTCGCCTTGTAGCGGTACGCGCCCGCCATGAAGTCGTAGAGCCGCGCGCCCTCGGCGACATGGCGTTGGATGCACAACGCGTGGCTCACCAAGCCCGGCTTGAGCCGGCCATCGTCTTCGGCGACGAAGCCGGTGACGAACGCCAGAACATGGCCGCGCAAGATCAGGTTATATACGTAGCCGATCGGTTGATTCCCCGCGCTCACCCGCACGACCTCCGCCGTGCCGCGCGGCACGCACGCGGCGACCAAACGGCGTTGGAAACGGACGAAGAATGGGAAGGCGAAACCACCCGGTTCGCCACGCTCCTCCCAATGACGCTGGTGCAACGTCGCCAGCGCATCCAGCCATTCGAGCGCGGTGGCCGCATCCAGTGCGCGCGTGGCGTCCAGTGCGCCACGCTCCTCATAGAGCCGCATCGCGCGGCGGATCTGCTGGCGCGTGTTGGCGCTGAGGGTATCTAGATACAGCGTCCCGCTGGCGCGCACGGCGTCGAGATCGACGCGCCAGGACGGCTTGCGCGACAACTCCCGCGCCAGTGCGTCCGGCGGCACCAGCGGCGGCGCCTTATCGGCGACGATGTCCTTGATGTGCAGCTCGTCAAAGCGATGCGGGCCGACCCGCTGGCCGAGCAGCCACGCAGTGGCGGCGGCATCGGCCCTCCCGGCCCAGGCGCGGTCGACCAGGAAGCCGTTGTACTCGTGTGCGATCACGTCGATCTCTTTGCGCCCGGTGGCGTGCAGGTGCAGCCCGCGCACCCGGATCGCCCCGCCCGCTTCGCGGCGTAGCCGGGGGACCAGCAGGGCGAGCAATACCAGCGCGCCGCCCGCCTCGCCCACCAGCACCAGCGGCTTCGTCTCAAGCTCGGCGATCCACGCCCCCATCCAGTCCCAGCTCAGGAAGAACGTGATGTTGGCCCGCACCTCCAGGTCGCGCCACAGCAGCCCGAGTTCCTCGGCCGAAAGCGCGGTCTGGATGTGGAAGCGGATGTTGGCATCCGCCGTGGTGCGCGCCGCGATGTTGTTCAGGCGATCATTCCGCGGCGGGGCTGACCGCGTCTTCCACCGCGTCGTACGGGAAACGACGGATCTTCTCGACGTTGACGCCCTCGATCCGTAGCAGCCGCGTTGCCCCTTCGCGGCGTGGCGAGTGCAGGACGCCCGGCTCATACAAATAGGCCATCCCCGGCTTCAACGTGTAATCGCGCACCCGGCGCGCCTTGCCGCGCGTCGTTTCGGTCGCCCGCGCGAGGCACTCCCAGTCGGTCATCACCGTCTCGCCGGACGCCTGACCGTAGATCGCCCAGGTCGGGCCGTGATCATGCGGATTGCTGTTCTTGGCGCCCTGATAAGCGTGCGCCAGGATCGTGAAGCCAAGCTCCTTGTCCTCGTACAGCACCTTCCGCTCCGGCCCGTCCGAACGGATATGGGCCTCCACGAATGCCTTGTCCTTGAGTACATCGGCCACCAGGGCGCAGACCTTCTCGCGGCCCGCGGTCCCGGGGTTGTCGCGCAGCAGACGCTTCGTGTCGGCGGCGAACTCGTCGAGCGTGCTCATAGGGTCCTCCAGTTATCTAGCGGCGGTAAGGGTAGCAGCGGGCGCGATCCAGCGTCAGTCCGAAATGGTCACCCAGGGCACGGATGGCCGGGCCGTGGCGTGGATAGGGATCGGCGTTGGCCGGCCCGACGACGATGGGCGTGAACCCGCGATCGACGCGGCCCCCAGGAGGCAGCATGGCCGTGGCGTGGCCCACGCCATCCTCGTCGCGCAGCGTCGCGAATAGCGGCATCTCGCGTCGGATATGGGCCTCCAGCCCGATCTCCTGCTCGAAGAAGACAGTGGAAATCGGCACGAAACTCTCCGCGGCCCGCTCGCGCTCGCGACGGTAGTACTTCTCGACCGCATGGCGCAGTTCCGCCGATTCCGCCGCCGCCTCGCCCTCGGTCATCAGTCGGAACCACGTCATATCGTCCGGTGCGTCACACACGTATTCCAAGCGGTTCCTCCGGTGCCTTGGCCTCGTTTGGCACGTCAGACTAGGATGATCCGACGCGGGAGCAAACTCGCGAAAGCGGGAGGACGCATGGCCACGGAGAGCGCACCGTCGGACGAGTTCGACTACGTGATCGTGGGCAGCGGCGCCGCCGGCTCGGTGTTGGCGAACCGCCTCACCGAAGACGCGGGAGTGCGCGTGTGCGTACTGGAGGCCGGACCGCCCGACCGTCATCCGTTCATCCATGTGCCCGGCGGCTTCATCAAGATGCTGTTCAATCCGGAGTACACGTGGCAATTCAAGACCGAACCCGGCGAGGGCACCGCCGGGAGACGCATCCCGACGACCCAGGGGCGCACCCTCGGAGGGTCGAGCTCGATCAACGGCATGGTCTACAATCGGGGCCAGCGCGCCGATTTCGACAGCTGGGCGCAGCGCGGCAATCGCGGCTGGGGATACGCGGACGTGCTGCCCTACTTCAAGCGCACCGAGCGGCGCCTCGGCGTGCACGATCCACGTTATCACGGCAGCGAAGGCAACCTACCGGTCAGCGACATCGATTGGATCCACCCGATCTGCGAGGCCTTCATCGACGGCGCCGAGGGCATGGGGATTCCGCGCTGCCTCGACTACAACGCGCAAAGCCAGGAGGGCGTGGGCTACTTTCAGCGCGCGATCCATAAGGGCTA
>JBAWFF010000117.1:0-3681 GCA_049591635.1 Acetobacteraceae bacterium | reverse complement strand
CCGTCGCCGTGCGTGACGTCCGCGGCGCTCGCATGGCCCAGCACGACGCGCGCCAGGATCGCCTGGTTCGCCGCGCCCAGTGCCGGCGTGTGGCCGATATGGTCGCCCCAGGCGTTCATCGCGCCCTCGGCCGCCGCGCGCGGATCGTGGAAGCCCGCGACGACGAGGGCGCGCTCGATCACCGCCATCACCGCGAACCGCAAATCGAAGGAGAACATCGCTCCGGCCCAACGGTCGGGGCCGAGGCGGGCGAGGGTATGCCAGTCATGGCGGAACATGATCGCCGCGTCCGGCCCCACGGTCGTCGCGGCGCGCGAGCGGACGTACTGCGCCTCCTCCATCGGCAGGTACACCGTGTCGCCGGGATGCAGCAGCGGGCGCCAGCGGGCGAACAGATAGTCGAGCCCGATGCCCACCGCGACGCCGCCGTTCACGCACGGAATGCCGACGATCCGTTCGATCAGTTCGCAGCGATGCGAGTAAGGCGCGTTCGACCCGGCGAGGATCACCAGCTTCGGCGAGCCGATCGCCGCGCCGCGCGCCAGCTTGGCGTCGATCTGCGCGCGCAGGAACCCGTAGGCGAGCGGGCGGTCCAGCACCCAGCCGAACAGCACGGCGTACGCAATCAGCGAGGCAACGCAGATCGCCAGCAGGCGCCGGACATGGCCCATCAGAACCGGAAATACAGGAACGGGATGACGCGCGGGGCGAAGAACACCGCTTGCACGCTCAACGCGAAACTCGCTGTCAGGGCGAGGCCCCGCGCGCGTGCCGACAGCGCGTGCAACTGCGGCGCCCACAGCACGATCGTCCAGCCGATCGCGAGGCAGGCCGTCGCCTCGGGAAAGCTCAGCGTGCGCGCGTCGCCGAGCGACGGTAGCGAGGCGACCGGCTCGGCGAGCACGCCAAGCCAGGGCAGCCAGCCCAGCACCATCGCCGGCAGCGCAACGCCGTTGAACCCGAACAGTCCGCGCAGCATCGCGAGCGAGGCGGCGATCCCCTGCGCGCGGAACGGCACCCAGGCGAGCAGCACGCAGAGCAAGGTCAGCGCGTGGGCAAGCAGGCCAGGCAGCGCGTGCCCGCGCCGATGCCAGACGCGGTGAACGATCAGGAACAGCCCGTGCAGGCCGCCCCACAGGACAAAGCGCCACGCGGCGCCGTGCCAGAGCCCGCATAGCAGCATCGTCGCCATCAGGTTGAACGCGCCTCGGGACACGCCCACCCGGCTGCCACCGATCGGGATATAGAAATAGTCGCGCAGAAACAGGCCCAGCGTGATGTGCCAGCGCCGCCAGAATGCGGCGATGTCGCGCGCCTTGTAAGGACTGTCGAAGTTGAGCGGGAAGCGGATGTTCAACATCCGCGCCAGCCCGATCGCCATGTCGGAATAGCCGGAGAAGTCGAAATAGATTTGCAGGGCGTAGGCGAGCAGCGCGTACCACGCCTCGAACAAGGTCAGCGAGGCCCCATGCGCGGCGGCGTCGAACCCGACATCGGCGAAATGGGCGAAGGTGTCGGCGAGCACGACCTTCTTCGCGAGGCCGAGCAGAAACACCTCCATTCCGGCGGCGATCGCCTCGGCGCGCGGGCGGGCAAGATCAGGCGACAGCAGCTGCGGGATGATCTCCCGCGGGCGGACGATCGGCCCGGCGATCAGATGCGGGAAGAAGGCGACGAAGGCGGCGTAGGTCGTGAAGTTCGCATCGGGCCGATCGGCGTGCGCGCTGTCGGCGAGGAACATGATCTGCTGGAAGGTGAAGAAGCTGATCGCCAGCGGCAGCGCCACGTTGAGCGCCGGCGCGTGCAGCCCCGCGAGCGCCGCCGCCGCGCGGGCAAGAAAGCCCGCGTATTTGAACCAGCCGAGCAGGCCGAGGTTGAACGCCACCCCCACGACGAGCCAGCGCCGCGCGGCCCCGTCCCGCCGGGCGCGCGCCGCCGCCAGGATCGCGCCGCCCAGCCAGTAATTGGCGACGATCGAGCCGGCGAGCAGCGCCACGAACCGCCAGTCCCACCAGCCGTAGAACACCAAGCTTGCGCCGACGATGCACGCCCGCGCCCATGCCGTTCCGCCCAGCCGCCCAACCAGGAAGAACAGGCCGAGGACGATCGGCAGGAACCCGATGAGAAACGGCGCGGTATTGAACAGCACCGCCATAGTATGCGGGAACGTCCGTCACCGGGAGGTAAACGGGAGAACGCTTCCGTCACGCCCCGATCCCTAACCCGGCGCGGAAGACACGCGGGTCTGGACCAGCGCCGGCTATCATGAAACAAGAACCGCGGCATCGTTCCACTCAGCCCGCCCGAGTCCGTCATGACCATCATCACCGCTCACATCATGGTCGCCCCGGATGGCACGATATCGGGCCGCGCACCCCGCGAGGTGCCACCGGGCGAGCATCCCG
The DNA here is from genome assembly GCA_049591635.1 of Acetobacteraceae bacterium. GTDB lineage: Bacteria > Pseudomonadota > Alphaproteobacteria > Acetobacterales > Acetobacteraceae > DATFDN01. Next base: position 1,276 of record JBAWFF010000117.1, on the reverse strand, counting down.
TCGCCATCGCCGTCTCGGTCCCGCCGGCGGGGAAGCCGTTCACGATGGACAACTTCCCGCTCCACGACGAGCCGTGGGACGACAGCATTTCATTGCGGCGCGAGGACATGTACGACGACGATGGTCGGCTGCGCTGATGGCGGTCGGCGACCCGGTTTTTGTCGACACGAACGTCCTCATCTACGCCAGCCGGCCCGCTGCGGCGCAGCATTCAAGTGCCCGGGCCGCCTTGGCGCGCCTGCGGGTCGATGCCAGTCCGCTCTGGCTCAGCCCGCAAGTGCTGCGCGAGTACCTTGCCGCCGCGACGCGCCCGCAGCCGTCCGGTCCCGCGTTGCCGATGGCGGCTGCGATCGCCGACGTGGAGCGGTTCCGCACGGGGTTCAATGTCGTCGAAGACCGTCCAGAGACGTTCGATCGCCTTCTGCAACTCTTGGCTGGCCACCCGGGGGGCGGCAAGCAAGTTCATGACGCGAATCTGGTCGCGACCATGCTCGGCCATGGCATCATGCGGGTACTCACGTACAACGAGGCCGACCTCCGCCGCTTCGACGGCCTGATCGAAATCATCGTCCCATGATGCCCGTTCCGCCAAGCGCCGTTCCCTGGTAGGGCAGGGGCGGATATGACCGACGACCTTCCCCCCAGCCCGGCCCTTCTGCCGGCCGGCTTGCGCGACCTGCTGCCGCCCGAAGCGGAGACCGAGGCGGCGTCGGTCGAGGCGATGATGGAGGTGTTCGCCGCGCACGGCTACGAGCGCGTGAAGCCGCCGCTGCTGGAATTCGAGGACGGGTTGCTCGCCGGCTCAGGCGCCGCCGTCGCCGAACAGACCTTCCGCCTGATGGACCCCGATTCGCAGCGCATGATGGGGTTGCGCGCCGACACCACGCCGCAGGTGGCGCGCATCGCCACCACGCGCCTCGCTCGCGCGCCGCGCCCGCTGCGCCTCTCCTACGCCGGCCAGTGCCTGCGCGTGCGCGGCAGCCAGTTGGCGCCGGATCGCCAGATCGCCCAAGCCGGCGTGGAGCTGATCGGCACCGACTCGCCCGCCGCCGACGCCGAGATCGTGCTGGTCGGCGCCGAGGCGCTGGAAGCGGCCGGGCTCTCGCGCGTGAGCTTCGACCTGACCCTGCCGACCCTCGTGCCGGCGCTGCTCGATGATGCCGGGATCGTCGGGGCTGACCGCGCCTCGCTCGGCCGGGCGCTGGACCGCAAGGATGCCGCCGCCGTGGCGCGCCGGGGCGGGGCGCTGGCGCCGACCCTGACCGACTTGCTGCTC
>JBAWFF010000116.1:0-2022 GCA_049591635.1 Acetobacteraceae bacterium | reverse complement strand
GCTCCGGTGGTGGCACGCTTGCTCGCGGCCGGGTTCATCCCGATCGGGCGGACCAACATGACGGAGTTCGCGTTCTCCGGTCTTGGCATCAACCCGCATCACGGAACGCCACGCAGCCCGTGGGATCGCGAGACGGGCCGCGTCCCTGGCGGCAGTTCCTCCGGCGCGGCGGTGTCGGTCGCCGATGGGATGGCGCTCGTCGCGATCGGCACCGACACTGGCGGGTCGTGCCGCATCCCCGCCGCCTATTGCGGCGTGGTCGGCTACAAGCCGACGGCGCGGCGGGTGCCGATCGGGGGCGTTCTTCCGCTCGCGCCCAGCCTTGATTCGATCGGTCCGCTCGCGCGTTCGGTCGCGTGCTGCGCGATCGTCGATGCGGTCCTCGCCGGCACGCCGCCCGCGCCGCCCAAGGCAACGTCGCTCGCGTCGCTGCGCCTCGCGGTGCCGGAGACCATCGTCCTCGATGGCCTCGCCCCCGAAGTCGCCACCGCGTTCGATCGTGCGCTGCGTGCCTTGTCGGAATCCGGCGCGGCGATCATCCGCACCCGTTTTCCCGTCTTCGAGGAGGTCGGGCGAGTCGGCTCCACGGGCGGCTTCGCCGCGTCCGAGGCGTACGCCTGGCACCGCGCGCTGATGGCCGAAAAGGGCGCGCTCTACGACCCGCGCATCCGCCAGCGCATCGCGCGCGGCGAGCATATCAATGCCACCGATTATATCGACCTGCGCGCCGCGCGCGCTCGCCTGATCGCACGCTTCGACGCCGCGACCGCCGGTTTCGACGCCGTCGTCATGCCGACCTCTCCCATTCTACCCGCGCCGATCGCCGCGCTCGATGACGAGCGCGAATACAATCGGATCAACCTGCTCTCGCTGCGCAACACGACGCTCGGCAACTTCCTCGACCGTTGCGCGATCAGCCTGCCGTGTCACCGGCAGGGCGAGCCGCCGGTCGGGCTGATGCTGATGGGCGAGACGATGGGCGATGCCCGCCTGTTCTCGATCGCCCAGGCGGTCGGGGCGGCGATCGTGCCATAACGCCGCCGCTCCTCATTCGTTGGAAACAGGCAGACTGCGCCGGGCACCCTCGAACCCCGCCCACGGGTCTTTCCGCCGACGCGCCAGCCGAGCCGGCAGCGTTCGCAGGGTGAACGCGCCGGGATCGAGCGTCGGTGTCACCTCCGACCAGGAGAGCGGCGTCGCCACCGCCGCGCCCGGCCGCGCGCGCGGACAAAACGAGGCGATGGCGGTGGCGCCGAGACCGTTGCGGAGCCAGTCGATCAGGATGCGGTTGCGCCGGTCCGCCTTGCCGACCGTCGAGAGGAACCGCTCCGGCGCCGCCTTGCTCATCGCCTCGGCGAGCGCGCGGCAGAACGGCTTCACCTGATCCCAATCGGCGTCCGGCGTGAGTGGGGCGACCACGTGCAGACCCTTGCCGCCGGTGGTGCGGCAGAAGCTTTCCAGACCCAGGCCAGACAAGCGCTCGCGCATCTCGCGGGCGGCGGCGACGACGGTGGCGAAAGCGACGCCCTCGCCGGGATCGAGGTCCATCACGATCTGGTCGGGGTGCAGCGGATCGGCCTCCGACGCACCCCAGCCGTGCAGCTCGATCGCCGCCATCTGGGTCATCGCGAACAGGCCGTCGAGATCGTCGATGGCGAGATAGGGCGAGCCGGCGGCTTCGGCGGAGCGAATATGGGGCGACATGCGGCCATGCCCGCGCTTCTGGAAGAAGTGCTCTCCCGCGATCCCCTCCGGGCAGCGCACGATGGCCAATGGGCGGTGCGCGAGGCCGGGCAGCGCGTGATCGGCGACGGCACGCCAATACTCGGCGAGGTCACGCTTGGTGATGCCGGGCCAGAGTTCGCGGTCGGGATGAGTGATTTCGACCGCTCCGAGCACCTCCGCGCCTGCCTTGGGCGCGCGCGCGGAAACGATGGCGCTCTTGCGGGGTGGCACGGCGATCTTGGGTTTGCGCGACGGCACGGCGGCGCCGGTCCCTTGGCGCGGGGAGCGCGCGGTGCG
>JBAWFF010000115.1:0-3473 GCA_049591635.1 Acetobacteraceae bacterium | reverse complement strand
GAGTCCGCCGGCGGCGGCGCGCGCCCGCGCCTCCAGCGCGCCCCAGCTCAACGTGTGCTCGCCCCGGATCACCGCCGGCCGATCCGGGAATCGGCGCGCCGTCTGGGTCAGCAGGCAAGCGAGATTGGTCGTCGGGATCAGCGCGCCGCCTCCAGGATGGAGACGTAGTTGGCGACCGCCGCCCCGCCCATGTTGAACACGCCGCCGATGTCGGCTTTCGGCAGCTGCATCCCCTCGGGCGCCTGCCCGGTGAGCTGCATCGCGACAAGCGCGTGCATCGACACGCCAGTCGCGCCGATCGGGTGCCCCTTGGCCTTCAGCCCTCCCGACGGATTGATCGGCAGCTTGCCGTCCTTTTGCGTCCAGCCGTCGAGCACCGCGCGCGCGCCTTGGCCGGGCGGCGTCAGCCCCATCGCCTCGTATTCCAGCAGTTCGGCGATGGTGAAGCAGTCGTGGCTTTCCACGAACGACAAATCGCCGAGCGTCAACCCGGCGGCCTCCAGCGCGTCATGCCAGGCGCGCGCCGCGCCCTCGAAGCCCGTGATGTCGCGCTTGGAGATCGGCAGGAAGTCGTTCACCTGCACCGCCGCGCGGAAGCGCACCGCCTTGCCCATGCCGCGCGCTGTCTCCTCGTCGGTTAGCACCAGCGCGGCGGCGCCATCGGAAACCAAGGAACAATCGGTGCGCTTCAGCGGCGGCGCCACATACGGGTTCTTCTCGCTCACCGTGCGGCAGAACTCGTAACCCAGGTCGCGGCGCATCTGCGCGTACGGGTTGGCGACGCCGTTCTTGTGGTTCTTCGCCGCGATCGCGGCGAGCGCGTCGGATTGATCGCCGTAGCGTTGGAAGTAGCGTTCCGCGATCCGGCCGAAGACGCCAGCGAAGCCGGCGGGAATGCCGCCTTCCTCTTTCTGGTAACAGGCCTTGAGCAGATTCTCGCCGACCTCCTTGCCCGGCGTCGCGGTCATCTTCTCGACGCCGACCACCAGGGCGAACCGCCCGCGTCCGGCGGCGAGGAAGTCACGCGCGCCGTGCACGGCCGCCGAGCCCGAGGCGCACGCATTCTCGTATCGCGTCGCCGGCTTGAAGCGCAGGTCGGGCACATGCTGGAGCACCAGCGAGGCGGGGAAGTCCTGCGCCGAGAAGCCGTTGTTGAACAGGCTCACGAAACTCGCGTCGATTTCGTTCGCCGCGATCCCGGCGTCGGCGATCGCGGCCCCCGCCACGCGGCCGATCAGGCTTTCGACGTCGGGATCATCCAACTTGCCGAAGGGCGAATGCGCCCAGCCGACGATGCACGCCTCTGTCATGGAGCTCTCCCTATCGCGATCCTGTGTCGATTATGCCGCGCCCGGGGCCAATTTACCAATGAAGGCAGGAAAATCACTGTGCGGCGCGGCATTTGCTCGTCATCATATTGCGACGGTAATGATGCAGGAGACGTCTATGCCCACCAAGGCCTATCTCGCTGAGATGGTTGGAACGTTCGTGCTGGTATTCGGCGGTGTTGGATCGGCGGTCCTGGCCGGGTCCCATATCGGCTTCGCGGGAATCGCCGCTGCCTTCGGGCTGTCGCTTCTCGTCATGGTCTACACAATCGGCCCGATCTCCGGATGCCACATCAATCCGGCGGTTACGTTCGGACTGTTCCTCGCCGGGAAGTTTCCGGCGAGCCGGGTCGTCGGATACTGGATCGCCCAGATCGTCGGCGGGATCATCGCCGCCGGCGTGTTGCTGGTGATCGCCAAGGGCACCGGCCATTTCGATCCGACGGCGACCGGCTTCGCCAGCAACGGCTTCGGCGACCGTTCGCCGGACCATTACGCGCTCGGGGCGTGCTTCCTTTGCGAGGTGGTGATGACCGCCTTCCTCGTCCTCGTGGTTCTCGGCGCGACCGACGTAAGGGCGCCAGTCGGCTTCGCCGGCATCGCCATCGGGCTCGTGCTGACGCTGATCCACCTCGTCTCCATCCCGGTCACCAACACGTCGGTCAACCCGGCGCGCAGCATCGGCCCCGCCATTTTCGCCGGCTCCGCCGCGCTGTCGCAGATCTGGCTGTTCATCGTCGCGCCGTTGATCGGCGGTGCGCTCGCCGCGGGCGTGTGGATGATGCTGCGGCCCGAGGAGCCGGCGTTCCCGGCGAGGCTCGCCGAACAAGCCCTTCCCGGCCAGCAGACGGAACGACGAGACGAGATCTAGCCGCCGGCCTGACGAACGATCAGCCCGCCGGGGCGTCGCGATGGATCGGATCGATCCACGCGACGCTCTCGGGCTTCTCGACCGGCTCGATCGCGAGGTTCACCACCACCGCCTCGTTGTCGCTGCGGACCAGCACGCATTCTAGCGTCTCGTCGGTGGATGCGTTGATCTCCTGATGCGGCACGTAGGGCGGCACGAAGATGAAGTCGCCGGGCCCAGCCTCGGCGACATACTCCAGCTTCTCGCCCCAGCGCATCCGTGCCCGGCCCTTCAACACGTAGATCACGCTCTCCAGCGCACCGTGATGGTGCGCGCCGGTCTTGGCGTTGGCATGGATCGTCACCGTGCCGGCCCAGATCTTCTGCGCGCCCACACGGGCGAAGTTGATCGCCGCCGCCCGATTCATGCCCGGCGTCTGCGCGGTGTTGGTGTCGAGCTGATCGCCCGGGATCACCTGGACGCCGTGATGCTTCCAGTCCGTGGGCTCGTGTGAGTGGTGGTCGGCCATTCCCTGTCTCTCCATCCGTCCCGTCAACTTAAGCCCGCCGCTCCCCCGGTTGCCACATCCCGCCACATGGGGTTCTCTCAGCGCGCAAGCGGCGAGGGGGAGGCGGGATGCGGGTCAGCGTGGTGCAGATGAACCCCGGCGCCGACAAGGCGGCGAACATCGACCAGGCGCGCCGGCTCATCGGGCAGGCGATCGAGGCCGACCGCCCCGACATCGTCAGCCTGCCGGAGGTCTGGAGCTGCCTCGGTGGCACCCGTGCCGCCAAGTTCGAGCAGGCCGAGGAGCTGCCCGCCAAGGGCTCCAATGCCCCCGGCGGAGCGGCCTACGAGTTCCTGCGCGAAACCGCGCGCGGCGCCCATGTCCACGTGCACGGCGGCTCCATCCAGGAGAGCGACGGCGGCGAGAAGCTGTTCAACACCACCGTGGTCTTCGATCCGGACGGCCAGGAGATCGCGCGCTACCGCAAGATCCACCTGTTCGACATCACCGGCCCCGACGGCACCGGCTTCAAGGAGAGCAACACCTACGGCGCCGGCGACGAGGTGGTGACCTACACCGCCGGCGGGCTCACCGTCGGCGCGGCGATCTGCTACGATCTGCGCTTCCCCGAACTGTTCCTCGCCCTGCGCCGGGCCGGCGCCGAGGTGATCTTCCTGCCCGCCGCCTTCACCCTGCTGACCGGCAAGGACCACTGGGAACCGCTGATCCGCGCCCGGGCGATCGAGACGCAATGCTGGCTGGCCGCCCCCGCCGCCTGGGGCCGCTA
>JBAWFF010000114.1:0-2104 GCA_049591635.1 Acetobacteraceae bacterium | reverse complement strand
CGCGGCGAACGCCGGCGAGCCGTAGCCGGTGCGCTCGCAGAAGGTGGACAGCCCGATGCCGAGATGGCGTCCCGCCGCCCGCGCCTGCGCCTGCCGGGCGCGGAACGCCGGCGCGTCGGCCATCGTCAGCGCGCGCTCCATCGTCTCGCGATAGGTGCCGGGATCGTAGGTCAGGCCGGTCGGGCTGACATAGGGGAATTGCGCGACGAGGTTGCGCCGGCGGATCTCCCACGGCTCGATTCCGAAAGCGCGCGCGGCCTTGTCCATCAGCCGCTCCATCGCGAACGTCAGGGCCGGCCGGGCCACCCCGCGATAGGGCGCGCTGGAACAGGTGTTGGTGACGACGCCGCGCGCGCGACAGGCGTACTCCGCGACGTCGTAAGGACCGGGAAGTTCGGCGAGCGACATCAGCGGCTCGACGGCGGCGGTGTTGGGATAGGGGGCGTAGGCGCCGACATTGGCCAGCACGTCGCCGGTCAGCGCGACCAGCCGCGCGTCGGCGTCGAACGCGCCCTTCACCGACAGATCAATGTCGCGCGCGTGAAAACTCGCCATCAAATTCTCGCGCCGGTCCTCGGTCCAGGCGACGGAGGCGCGCAGGTGGCGCGCGAGCCAGACCAGCACGACGAACTCCGGCGCCAGCGACATCTTCTGGCCGAACCCGCCGCCGACGTCGGGCGCGATCACCCGCAGATCGGCCTCGCGCATCCCGAGCAGGTCGGCGATGATCGTCCGCATCATGTGCGGCGTCTGCGTCGTGCACGTCAGCGTCACGCGCCCGCTCGCCGGGTCGAACACGGCATGCGCGGCGCGTGGCTCCAGCGGCGAGGCGTTCTGCCGGTTGGAGCGGACGGCGCAGGCGATCACGCGATGGGCGCGGGTGTTCGCGGCGCGGTGGCCATCGGTCTCGATCGCCGCTTCGACGACGACATTGGCGGGGACCTCGGCGCGCACGAGCGCCGCGCCCGGCGCAACCGCTTCGCGCGCGGTGGTGATCGGGACCGTGGGGATGATCTCGACCTCGACCCGATCGGCGATGTCCTCGGCCGCCGCGTCGCTGTCGGTGACCACGACGGCGACCGGATCGCCGACGTAGCGCACGAGGCCGTCGGCCAGCACCGGCTGCTCGATTGGGATGTAGCCGAACTTGTGCAGCATCGGCCGGATCGGCTTCACGCCGGCCAAATCGGCGATGGTGAACACGGTCGCCCCGGCCGGCGGCGTGATGCGGACGATGCGTCCGGCGGCGACCGCGCTGCGCACGAAGCGCGCGCGAAAGCGGGAAGGCAGGTCGGCGGTGAAATGTCCTTGCCCGCGCACGAGCGGCGGGTCTTCGAGACGAAGGATCGGACGGCCGGCCCAGCCCATCATTGCAACGAGAGCCGGAGGGCGCGCCGCGTGCTGGCGCGGATCAGGTCGCGGCGCAGGGTGATGGGGATCTGCTTGTCCGCCATCGGTTCGACCGCCGCCGCCGCCGCGTCCGCCGCGCGCGCGAACGTCGCGTCCTCCGGGGCGTGTCCGTCGAGCGCCGCCTCGGCAGCGGCGATGCGGCGTGGGACCGGTTCGGCGCCGCCAATTCCGACCCGGGGCTCGGTGATGCGCCCGTCCGCGAGGTGATACGTGACCAGCGCCATCGCCATCGCGAAATCCCCGGCGCGGCGGCTCTGCTCGCAGAAGCCGAACCGCGCATTGTCCGGCGGCAATTTCAGGCGCGCCTCGACCAGCATCTCGTCCTCGGCCAACGTCGTGGTCATGATCCCGCGAAACCAATCGGAGGCGCCGATCACGCGGATCCCACGCGAACCATGCGCGATCATCTCACCGCCGAGCGTGGAGAATACCAGGCACCATTCGGACGCCGGATCGGCATGCGCGAGGCTGCCGCACAGCGTGCCGCGCGCCCGGATCGGACCATGCCCGATATGCGCCGCGATGGTCGCGAGAATATCTCCGAGCGCGCCCGGCGCCGCCGGCGCATCGAATGCAGCGTGACGCACGGTGGCACCGACGCTCAACCGATCGCCGCCAACCACCATCCGCGCCAATCCCGCTATGGGATTGATGTCGATGAGGTGCGCCGGCTGCGCCAATCGAAACGCCATGA
>JBAWFF010000113.1:0-6406 GCA_049591635.1 Acetobacteraceae bacterium | reverse complement strand
AACGCCGGTCGCGCCGGCGCCGCGGCGTCGCGAGAGGGCGAGGCCGGCACCCTGGCTGCGTAGCCGCGCGGCGCAGGCCGCGCAATCGGGCGTGTTATAAGGGAGGGTGACCTCGGACCCGCTCGGCTACTACGCCCGGCTCGGCGTGGCGCCGGACAGTGCGCCAGCGGAGCTGAAGGCGGCCTTCCGCCGACAGGCAAGGCGGCTGCATCCCGACGCGCCCGACGCTGGCGACGCCGCTGCGTTCATCCGGCTCAAGGAGGCATACGACACGCTCGCGGACCCGGCGCGCCGGGTGGCGTACCATCGCTCGGCGACGGAGAGCTTCGGATCGCCACGCCCGCTCGATCCGTACCCGCGAGGCCGGCGTGGCCTGTTCCTGGCGGCGATCTCCGCCGGCGTGGTCGGCGCGATCGTCGTGGTGGTGGCGGTTTTCCACACGCCGACCCCTCCACCGGCCCTTCCGCCGGCCGCGCCGACACCGGTTTCATCCGTTCCGACCAAGGCACCCGCCCCTCTCGCGCTGGCAGGCGAGCCCGATCATTACGTCCTGCCGGGCAGTTTGCCGGTGGTGGTGTGGGGTCTCGGCCCAGGCGGCGTGCTCACCCGATTGGGCGCGCTCGCGGACTTCGCGCCGGTTCATGGCTCCGCCACGAGCGCGCCCGACGGGCTTACCGGCGTTGCGTTGGCCGGCGGTCTGATCGGATATGTCGATGCGGGGCGCCTGATGGAAGGCGATGCGGCGGCGGCGCGGCGCGCGCGCTGCGCGTGGTTCGCCGGTCCCCCTCCCGCCAACGCGGAGGTTCTGGCGGGCGGCTCGCATGGGGACGGACGCGCGAGCTTGAACAACGCCTCGGACAGCCCGGCGGTGATCACCTTGCGCGACCCCGCCGGCAGGCAGGCCGCGCGCATCTATCTGGCACCGGGCAAGGCGACGCATGTCGCCGGTCTCGCCCCAGGCCCCTGGACAGTAGAGGTCACGTTCGGCGAGCTTTGGAGCCGCGCCTGCGCGTCGTTCGTCGCGGGCGAGCGGATGCAGCGCGCGTCCGAACCGTTGCCGCCAGGCGGCACGCTGACGATCGGGCCTCACGCGCCCGACAATTGAGGAGGTAAATCGTGCCCCACGCGACGACCGATGACGGAGTCCGGCTTCACTACGAGGAGACGGGATCCGGCACCCCCGTCATTTTCGTCCACGAATACGCGGGCGACGCCCGAAGCTGGGAGCCGCAGCTTCGTCATTTCGGGCAGCGCTACCGCGCCATCGCGTATGATGCGCGAGGCTACGCTCCCTCCGACATACCCCCCGACGCCGGTTCCTACTCGCAGGCGAGGGCGGCGGACGATATCGCCGGCGTGCTCAATCACCTGGGGATTGCCGCGGCGCACGTCGTGGGCCTGTCGATGGGCGGCTTCGCGGCGCTGCATTTCGGCTTCCGCCACGCCGCCCGCGCCCGTTCGCTCGTCGTCGCCGGCTGCGGCTATGGCGCCGAGCGCGACCAACGCGCGCGCTTCCGCGCCGAGGTGGAGACCGTCGCCGGTTTCATCCGCGACAACGGCATGGCGGCATTCGCCGAGAAATACGCCTACGGCCCCACGCGCGTGCAGTTCGAGAACAAGGACAAGCGCGGCTTCGCTGAGTTCAAGCGGATGCTTGGCGAGCATGATCCGTTGGGGGCGATCAACACGCAGCTGGGCGTGCAGGGCCAACGACCGTCGCTCTACGATCTGGTGGACGAGATGCGCCGCCTGACGGTGCCGACGCTGATCCTCACCGGCGACGAGGATTGGCCGTGCCTGACGCCCGCGCTCCTGATGAAGCGCGAGATCGCCAGCGCGGCACTCTCGGTGATGCCGAATTGCGGACACGGGATCAACACGGAGGACCCGGATGAATTCAACCGCATCGTCGGCGGCTTCCTCGCCCAGGTCGATGCGGGGCGCTGGCCGACGCGGGATGCGCGCGCGATGACGGTGTCGATCACCGGGATGAAGTGAGGCGGCGATGCTGAAGCTCTTCTTGTCACCCGGGTCCAGCTCGATGGCCCCGCACATCGCGCTGCACGAAATCGGCGTGCCGTTCGAAACCCAGTCCATGTCGCTGGCGAGGAAGGAGAACCGCGCGCCCGCCTTTCTCGCCCTCAACCCGGAAGGGAAGGTGCCGACGCTGCTGATCGATGGCCGCCCGCTGAGCGAGGTCGCCGCGATCCTGTTCTATCTGGCCCGCCGTTTCCCGGAGTCGGGACTTTTGCCCGCGGACGCCGAGGGAGAGGCCCAGGCCATCTCCTGGATGTCGTTCATTGCCGCGACCGTCCATCCGGCGTGGAGCCGGGAGGCGGAGCGCGCCAACGCGGTGTTCGGGACCGCCGATCGCCGGCTCGGAGGGCGGGAATGGGCGCTGTCGCGCTATTCGATCGCCGACATCCACCTGTTCCGGCTGTACTGGCGCTTCGCCAATGCCCGCAAACCCGCGCCAGGCTCGTTTCCCAATCTCGAAGGCCATTACGAGCGAATGATGGCGCGCCCGGCGGTGCGGCGGACGATCGAGATCGAAGCCGCGATCGGATACGAGCTGCCATCCTGAGCCGGGCGTCTACTCCGCGGCCGCGAGCACCCGGCGCGGCCGGCGCATCAGCAGCAGCAACAGCAGCGGCGGGACGATGATGAACGCCATCATGTGAAAGTCGTTGTTGTAGCCGATGATCTGCGCCTGGCGCGTGATCACATCGTTCAGTGCCGATGCGCCGGACGGGGTCATCGGATTCCACATCCTTGCCGCAGCGCTGGTGCCTTGCAGCAGCCGGTCGAACGGCGTGATCCCGGCGACGAGGCCGGCATGGGCGATCTGGGCGCTGCGCGTCAGCACCAAGGTGGTGACCGAGACGCCGATCGCTTGGCCCATGTTGCGGAACAGCGCCTGCAACGCCGTCGCGTCGCCGCGCAGGCTGGCCGGCAGGGTGACGAACGCCACCACCGTCATCGGGTTGAAGATCAGGCCGATCGCCGCGCCCTGGACGACCAGGGTGAGCATCATCTGCTCCTGCGTCACGTCCGGTGTCCAATGGCTCATCGCGTGCAAGGAGAACCCGAGCACGAGAAGTCCCCCCGCCATGATCGCACGCTGGTCGATGTGATCGGCGAGCTTGCTGGCGCCGAACATGGCCATCATCGTGCCGAGCCCGCGCGGGGCGAGCGCGATGCCCGCCGTGTACACCGGATAGCCTGCCAGATCCTGCAAGTACGGGGCGAGCAGCGCCGAGGTCGCCAGCATCACCATCGCGATGAACAGGCTCATCAGTGCCGAGGCAATGAAGTTGCGGTCGCGGAACACCGCCGGATTGAGGAACCGTCGCTCGGCGGTCAGCATGTGAATCAGGAACAGGTACAACCCAAGCCCCGCGAACACCGCCTCGACGATGATCTCGGTGGAGCTGAACCAATCCAGGACCTGGCCGCGATCCAGCAGCATCTGCAACGCCCCGATGCCGACCGCGAGCATCGTGAAGCCGCGCCAGTCGAAGCGCAGTTCGGGCCTGATCGGCGCGCGCGGCATGAAGATCGCGAGACCGGTGACCGAAAGGATGCCGAACGGCAGGTTCACGTAAAACACCCACCGCCAGTTGTACAGATCGGTGAGATAGCCGCCGAGCGTCGGCCCCATGATCGGCCCCAGCATCACGCCGGAGCTGAAGATCGCCATCGCGTGGGCGCGGCGGTGGAAGGGGTAGATGTCGAGCATGGTCGCCTGCGACAGCGGCACCAGCGCCGCCCCGCACATGCCTTGGAGGATACGAAACCCGACCATCTGCGTCAGCGACTGCGCCGCCCCGCACAGCATGGAGGCGCAGGTGAAACCAATCACGCAGCCGATGAACAGTTGCTTGCGCCCGAAGCGCACCGCCATCCAGCCCACCGGTGCCGTCATGATCGCGGCGGCGATGACGTAGGAGGTGAGGACCCAGGTGATCTCGTCCTGGTTCGCCGACAGCGAGCCACGCATATAGGGCAGTGCTACGTTGGCGATGGCGGAATCGAGCACCTGCATCAATGTCGCCATCATGACGCAGAGCGTGATGATGGAGCGGTGCGGGACCCTCGGCTCGGTCTCTGCCATATGCGGCAGTCTGGCGTGGCGCCCCGGATTGCGCCAGATGCCGGGGAAGGCGGGCGCCGGTCAGCCGCGGGCGAGGGGCGCCGGAAGATTGACGCGGACGCTCTCGACCAGATCGATCAGCACCGCGACCGCGGTTCGGCGCTCGAAACCGGCCTTCACGGCCTCGTCGAGAAGCGCGTTCAGGCGTGGCGTCATCCAGTCGTGCACCGGTGTGTCTGACATGGCGCCTCCTCCACCGCCGGCTTGGCCCGGCCAAGACTTTGCGCCACACTGGGCCAGTATCCAAGGAGGCTTCCGATGGGCGTGACCGCGGACCTTTCGGCGTTCAGCGCCGGCCTGACACTGGGCAAGCTGCCACCCGAGGTCACGACGCGCGCGCGCTTCCTCGTGCTCGACCTCGTCGGCAACATCGTGCGCGCGCGCAGCGATGCCGAGAGTACCGCCTCGTTTCTGGCTGCCACCCGCGCGATGGGCATGGCCGGCGGCAGCTTCGGCGTGTTCGGCGACGCGGTGCGCTACACGCCGGGCGGCGCGGCGTTCCTGAACGGCGCGCTTGCCCACTCACTCGATTTCGACGACACGCACGCGGCTGGCAGCCTGCATCCGGGCGCCCCAGTCATCCCAGCCGCGCTCGCCGCCGGCGAGATGGCCGGAGCCTCGGGTGCGAACGTGCTGGCCGCGATCGTGGCCGGCTACGAGGTAACGTGCCGCGTCGCACTCGCGCTGCCAGCCGGTGCGCATTACGATCGCGGCTTCCACCCGACCGCCACGTGCGGCGCGTTCGGTGCCGCCGCCGCCGCTTCCCGGGTGTTCGGCCTCGACGCCGAGCAGATCGCCGGTGCGATGGGCACCGTCTTGAGCCAGTGCGCCGGCAGCCTCCAATTCCTCGCCAACGGCGCCTGGACCAAGCGTTTCCAGGTCGGCTGGGCGGCGATGAATGGGCTGATGGCGGCGACACTGGTGCGGGAGGGTTTCAAGGGCGCGTCCGAAGCGCTGGAAGGGCGGCACGGCTTCATGCGTGCCTACGCGCCCGCCCCGACGCCCGAGCGCGCGCTGCTCGGCCTGGGCGAGACGTTCGAGTTGATGGCGACCGCCGTGAAGCCCTACCCGTCGTGCCGCTACGGCCACGCGGGGATCGACGCGGCGTTGGCGTTGCGCGCCGAACATGGGCTGCGGGTCGAGGAGATCGAGAACGTCACGCTCGGCCTGCCGCGATCGGGAATGATGCTGATCGGCGAACCCGCCGACCATAAGGCTGATCCGCGCAACGTCGTCGATGGCCAGTTCAGCGGTCCGTTCGTGATCGCCTGCGCGCTGGCCAAGGGACATATGGGCTGGGACAGTTACGCTTTGCTCGAAGACCCGGACATCCGGCGCCTGCTTCCCCGCATCGCGTGCGTGATCGATCCGGAGATCGAGGCGGAATTTCCCGCCAACATGTCGGGCAAGCTGACGATCCAGGCGCGCGGAGAGAAATTCGTCCGCAAGGTGGTGGTCCCGAAGGGAGAGCCGACGAACTTCCTGACCGAGGCGGAGCTGCGCGCCAAGTTCACCGGCCTCGCCGATGCGGTGCTGGGCGCCGAGCGGTCGGCGCGCCTCGCCGACGCGGTCTTGGCGCTGGACCGGACGAACGACGTTTCGTCGCTGATGCGCCTCGCCGCCCCAGTGATCGCTGGGCGCCTCGCGGGCGAATGAGCGGTTGGGCAAGTACGATCCGTTGCGGCGCCATCTCGAAGCGGCCTCCGGCGACGTATGGGAAGCCTCGTTCGCCGATGTCGAGGCGGTTCTCGATTTCCGCCTTCCCGAAAGCGCGAGGCACTACCAGGCCTGGTGGTCGAACACTGGGGAGCATCTGCCCCACAAGGCGGCCTGGATGGGCGCCGGATGGCGCACCGCGCGCCTGGACCTGACGACGGAGCGGGTGCAGTTCTGCCGGGAGCGCGCTCGCCAGCCAGCAACCTGGCCCGCCAAGACCGACGATTTTCACCCACAGAGGCGGACCATGCGGACGTTCACACCCGAAAAGCTTCACGCCGTCGCCACCCTGATCGTCCGCCGCATGGGCAGCGACGAGGCGGAGACGGCGGAGGTCGCCGATCATCTGATCCGCGCCAACCTGGCCGGCCATGACAGCCACGGCGTCGGAATGCTGCCGGCCTATGTGCGCCTGCTCCAGGACCATCTTCTGGTGCCCAATCAGACGCTGGAGACGGCCGTCGATTTCGGTGCGCTGCTGGTGCTGGACGCGCGGCGCGGGTTCGGCCAGCGCATGGCCGCCGAGGCGGTGCGCCG
>JBAWFF010000112.1:0-10652 GCA_049591635.1 Acetobacteraceae bacterium | reverse complement strand
ATCGGCTGGGGCAAGACCACGCAGTTGGGCATGGGGCTCGGCCTCGCGATGGGCGCCAAGCTCGCCAAGCCCGAGAAGCTCTGCATCAACCTGTGGGGCGACGCCGCGATCGGCTTCACCGGGATGGATTTCGAGACGGCGGTGCGCGAGCGCATCCCCATCCTGTCGATCCTGCTCAACAATTTCTCGATGGCGATCGAGTTGAAGGTGATGCCGGTCTCGACCGAGAAATATCGCTCGACCGACATCTCCGGCGACTACGCGGCGATGGCGCGCGCCTTCGGCGGCTATGGTGAACGCGTCACCGATCCCGCCCAGATCCAGGCGGCGATCAAGCGCGGCATCGAGCAGACCCAGGCCGGCAAGCCGGCGCTGCTGGAGTTCATCACCGGCAAGGAGACGCGGGTGTCGAAGTTCTGAGCGCTGGGCGCAGTACACCGTCATGGCCGGACTTGTTCCGGCCATCCACGTCTTCCTGGCCGCCAGAGACGTGGATACCCGGGCCAAGCCCGGGTATGACGCGATCAACAGGGAGTCCCGTCCACAAATGGCCAACGTCAGCATCAGGAACGTCCGCAAGATCTTCGGCATCACCGAGGTCCTGCATGGCGTGAACGTGGAAATCGACGATGGCGCCTTCGTCATCCTGGTCGGCCCGTCCGGCTGCGGCAAATCGACCCTGCTGCGGATGATCGCGGGACTCGAAAACATCACCTCGGGCGAGATCGCGATCGGCGGGCGGGTGGTGAACAACGTCGCCCCCAAGCAGCGCGACATCGCGATGGTGTTCCAGAACTACGCGCTCTATCCGCACATGACGGTGCGCGACAACATGGCCTTCGCGCTGATGCTGGCGAAAGTGTCGAAGGTCCGCATCGACGAGCAGGTGGACCGCGCCGCCCGCATCCTCGGCCTCACGCCGTACCTGAACCGCTTCCCGCGCCAGCTTTCGGGCGGGCAGCGCCAGCGGGTCGCGATGGGACGCGCGATCGTGCGCGACCCGCAAGTGTTCCTGTTCGACGAGCCGCTGTCGAACCTTGACGCCAAGCTGCGGGTGCAGATGCGCGCCGAGATCAAGGAGCTGCACCAGAGGCTGGCCACCACGACGGTGTACGTCACCCACGACCAGATCGAGGCGATGACGATGGCCGACAAGATCGTGGTGATGAACGCCGGCAACGTGGAACAGGCGGGCGCCCCGCTGGATCTGTACGACCATCCCAACAATCTGTTCGTCGCCGGCTTCATCGGCTCGCCGTCAATGAACTTCGTGCGCGGCCGGGTCGAGGGCGGGGCGTTCCGGGCCGAGGACGGCGCCTCGCTGCCGCTGCCGCAAGCGCGCGTCGCGAACGGCTCGGACGGCCAGCCGGCGGTGTACGGCATCCGCCCGGAGCACTTCCAGCTCAGCAGCGAGGGCCTGCCCGCCAAGGTCCACGTCATCGAGCCGACCGGCTCGGAGACGCAAGTGATGGCGGAGTTCGCCGGCACGCCGATCATCTGCGCCTTCCGCGAGCGGGTCGCCGCCCGGCCGGGCGAGACGATCAGGGTGGCGGCCGATCCTGCCCTGGTGCATCTTTTCGACGCCGGCACGGGGCAGCGGCTGAACGCCTGACCGAACAAGAAAAGGAGGAAACACGCACATGACTGGGATCATCACACGGCGCGACTCGCTGGTGCTTGGCGCCGCCGCGCTGGGGGCCTCGGCGGTCCCGCTCATCGGCGCGCGCGCGCAGGACGCGGCACCTACCGATGTGCCGACGGCGGACGTGAAGCCGCCCGACTTCAAGATCGAGAAGGGCGCCGAGCTGCACATCCTGCGCCCGGCCAAGTTCATCGACCCCGATCAGGCCTATTGGGACATCAACACCAAGAAGTTCACCGAGAAGACCGGGATCAAGGTCACCGTGAACTATCTGAGCTGGGAGGATTTGGCGCCGCAGACCGCGGTGATCGCCAATACCGGAGCCGGCCCGGACGTGGTCATCGGGTTCGGCATCACCCCGTTCATCTATACCGACAAGCTCGTGGGGATGAACGATCTCGCCGAGTATCTCGGCAAGAAATACGGCGGCTGGTATGACCTCGCGCTGCTGTACGGGCGCAAGTGGAAGAGCGATGACTGGATCGCGCTGCCGATCGGCGGCGGCACCGGACCGACGGTATACCGCAAATCCTGGGTCAAGGAGGCGGGCTACGACACCATCCCGGACGATCTCAACGACTTCCTGACGCTGTGCCAGAAGCTGCACAAGAACGGGCATCCGGCCGGCTTCTCGATCGGCCACGCGGTCGGCGACGCCAACGGCTTCTGCGACTGGGCGTTGTGGGCGCATGGCGGATCCACGGTGGACGAGAAGGGCAAGGTGATGCTCGACTCGAAGCCGACGATCGACGCGCTCAAATACGTCGCCGAGCTCTACAAGACCGAGATCCCCGGCGTGGTCTCGTGGAACGATTCCGGCAACAACAAGGCCTACGCCGCGGGCCAGATCGGCCTGACCTTCAACGGCATCTCGATCTACTACGTGCTGGCGAATTCGCCGGATCCGAAGCTGAAGGCGGCCGCCGAGGATACCATGACGCAAGCCAATCCGCGCGGAATGGCCAAGAGCACCCCGGCGTCGGCGGCCGTGATGAACGCCATGCTGTTCAAGCACAGCAAATACCCGAACGCGGCGAAGGAATATCTGCGCTTCATGATGGAAGCGCCGCAGTACGGGGTGTGGCTGGAAAAATGCCTCGGCTATTGGGCGCAGCCGCTGAAGGCGTACACGAAGATGAAGTTCTGGGACAGCGACCCGCGGCTCAAGCCCTACGCGCTGGCGATGGACAGCATCTACTATGACGGCTATGCGGGGCCGATCAGCGCGGCCGCGAGCACGGTCGTTGCTAACTACACTGTCGTCGACATGTTCGCTTCCGTCGCCACCGGCAACGCCACGCCCGAAGCAGCGGCCAAGCAGGCGCAGCGGCAGGCCGAGCGCTACTACAAGACCTGATCGGCAACCTGGCGGGAGCCGCCATGCGGCTCCCGCCCCCGGAGGGCGGGATCACATTCCCGTGGAGCAGCATGGACGCCACCGTTCAGACGATGACCTTCACGCCGACCCGGGATGGCTGGCTCACCCGGCTATTCGACTACAAGCCGTTCCTCGTGGCGCTCTGCCTGTTGCCCACGGCGGGGTTCC
This sequence comes from Acetobacteraceae bacterium, assembly GCA_049591635.1. GTDB lineage: Bacteria > Pseudomonadota > Alphaproteobacteria > Acetobacterales > Acetobacteraceae > DATFDN01. The sequence goes on along the minus strand of JBAWFF010000112.1, from coordinate 7,464 downwards.
TGCTGGTCTTCCTGACCTATCCGCTCGGCCTCGGGCTGTGGCTGTCGATGACCGACGCAACGATCGGCCAGCCGGGCCATTGGATCGGCGTCCAGAATTTCGTCGATCTGGCGCACGACTCGGTGTTCTGGATGTCGGTGACGAACACCATCTTCTATACCGGCACCGCGACGATCGGGAAATTCGCGCTCGGCCTGTGGCTGGCGTTGCTGCTGAACGAGCACATCCCGTTCAAGGCGTTCATGCGGGCGATCCTGCTGCTGCCCTGGATCGTGCCGACGGTGCTGTCGGCGATCGCCTGGTGGTGGATCTACGATCCGCAATTCTCCATTATCTCGTACCTCCTGGTGAACGTGCTGCACGTGCGCTCCACCTATATCGACTTCCTCGGCTCGCCGTGGCACGCGCGCTGGTCGCTGGTGGTCGCCAATATCTGGCGTGGCATCCCGTTCGTGGCGATCACCTTGCTCGCCGGCCTGCAAACCATCTCGCCGTCACTCTACGAGGCCGCGCTGCTCGACGGCGCCTCCAGCTGGCAGCGGTTCCGGCGGATCACGGTGCCGCTGCTGATGCCGATCCTCGCGGTCGTGCTGACGCTATCGGTGCTGTTTACCTTCTCCGACTTCCAGCTGGTCTATGCGATCACCCGGGGCGGGCCGTTCAACACCACCCATCTGATGGCGACCTTGGCGTTCCAGCGCGCCATCCCCGGCTCGCAGCTGGGCGAAGGCGCGGCGATCGCGGTCGCCATGATCCCGTTCCTGGTGGCGGCGACGCTGTTGAGCTTCTTCGGCCTCGGCCGGCGCAAATGGATGCAGGGCGAAGCCAATGACTGACGCGAGCACCACCGATCCCGCCGTCGTCGAGATACCGAAGAGCACGAAGGACGTCCCGGAGCAGTTGTCGTGGGATTCGCGCGCGCGGCGGATGGTGACGGTCTATCTGCCGCTGGCGTGCTTCACCATCATCCTGCTGTTCCCGTTCTACTGGATGACGATCACGGCGATAAAGCCCGATTCGGAGATGTACGACTACAAGAAATACAGCCCGTTCTGGGTGCATTCACCGACGCTCGAGAACATCCGCAAGCTGCTGTTCGACACCCAGTATCCGCGCTGGCTGATGATCACGATGGGCGTCGCGGTGTGCGCGACGATCCTCTCGGTCGGCGCCAGCGTGCTCGCCGCCTATGCGATCGAGCGGCTGCGCTTCAAGGGCGCGCAGCATGTCGGCCTCGCGGTCTACCTTGCGTACCTGGTGCCGCCGACCATCCTGTTCATCCCGCTGGCCACGTTGATCTTCCAGTTCGGCCTGTTCGACAGCCCGATCTCGCTGATCCTGACATATCCGACATTCCTGATCCCGTTCTGCACGTGGCTGCTGATCGGCTACTTCAAGTCGATCCCGTACGAGCTGGAGGAATGCGCGCTGATCGACGGCGCCTCGCGCTTGCAGATCCTGCGCCGCATCACCTTGCCGCTGGCGGTCCCCGGGTTGATCTCGGCCGGCATCTTCGCCTTCACCTTGTCGTGGAACGAGTTCATCTACGCACTCGCCTTCATCCAATCGACCGGCAACAAGACGGTGCCGGTGGCGATCCTGACCGAGTTGGTGACCGGAGACGTCTACCAATGGGGCTCGCTGATGGCGGGCGCGCTGCTCGGCTCGATCCCGGTGGCGCTGTTCTACTCGCTGTTCGTCGAATACTACGTCTCCAGCATGACCGGCGCGGTGAAGGAATAGACGCATGAAGATCGAGCGGGTTGAAACGCTGCGGGCGGATGCCGGCTGGCGGATGTTCTCCTACCTCAAGATCAGCACGTCGGACGGCATCGTCGGCTGGTCGGAGTTCAACGAGAGTTTCGGCTCCGCCGGACTCGCCGACGTGATCGAGAAGCTCGCCCCGCTCCTGATCGGGCGCGACCCGCGCCGGTTCGAGCAGGTGACCCAGCATCTGCACGTGCTCACCCGCCAGTCGCGCGGCGGCATCAACCAGCAGGCGATCGCGGCGATCGAGAACGCGCTGCTCGACATCACCGGCAAGGCGTACGGCGTCCCGGTCTGCGCGCTGTTCGGCGGCCCGCTGCGCGAGCGCATCCCCGTCTACTGGTCCCATTTCGGCACCTACCGGGCGCGCAGTGCGCAGCTGATGGGGGTGCCGGTGCTGCGGAACTACGACGACCTCGGCCGCCACGCCGCCGAGGTGAAGGCCAAGGGATTCCGCGCGCTCAAGACCAACACGCTGCCCATCGGCGCCGACGGGCTGGTGAGCTACAACCCCGGCTTCGGGCGTACCGAAGGCTGGCCGGAGCTGAACTGGGACAACAAGACGCTCCAAGGCCTCACGCGCCAGTTGCTCGCGCTGCGCGAGGCGGTCGGCCCCGAGATGGGAATCATGCTCGACGTGAACTTCCACTTCAAGACGGAGGGATTCCGCCGCGTCGCCGAGGCGGTGACGCCCGCCAACCTGACCTGGCTCGAGATCGACACCCACGACGCGCCCTCCCTCGCGCTGATCCGCCGCGGCGCGCCGTGCCCGATCGCGTCGTGCGAGACGCTGCACGGACGGCGCGATTTCAAGCCGTATTTCGAGAACTACGCCCAGGACGTCGCGATCATCGACGTGGTGTGGAACGGGCTCGGCGAATCGCTGAAGATCGCCGCGATGGCCGACGTCTACGAGACGAACGTCGCGCCGCATAACTTCTACGGCCATCTGTGCAGCATGATCAGCGCCCATTTCAGCGCGATCGTGCCGAATTTCCGCATCATGGAGATCGACATCGACAGCGCCCCCTGGCGCGACGAGTTCTACGACGCCCCGCCGGTGATCGAGAGCGGCGAACTGGTGTTGCCGACCCGGCCTGGTTGGGGCATCGAGGTAAACGAGAAGGCGGTCCGCGCGCGCCCGCCGAAGTAAGGCGTCACAAACACCGTCATGGCCGGACTTGGTCCGGCCATCCACGTCTTCCTTCGCCGCAAGCAAAGACGTGGATGCCCGGGCCAAGCCCGGGCATGACGATTTCCATCAGGCACAAGGAAACGTACGAGACATGGCCAAGCTAAAGATCGCGACCCCGGCCGGGGCAAGCTTCACCGTCGCCGGCGGCGGCTACGACTACGAGATGGAGGCGCTGAAACTGCAAGGCATCGACGCCGAGATCGTCGAGGGACCGGCGACCGAGGATGGGTTCATCGAATTCGCCCGCGACGCCGACGCGGTGTACGCCAAGGGGATGCGCTTCACCAAGAAGGTCATCGACGGCCTGGCGAAGTGCAAGGTCATCTCGCTCGCCTCCGTCGGCGTCGACAGCGTCGACGTCGTCGCCGCCACCGCGCGCGGCCTGCCCGTCACCAACTGTCCGCACACCTTCATCGAGGAGGTCGCCGATCACGCAATGGCGCTGCTGCTCGCCGGCCATCGCCGAATCATCGAGCAGGACCGCATGGTGCGCGAGGGCCGCTGGGCCGACGGCCGCCCCGCGCTGCTCCAGATCCCCCGCCTGATGGGACTCACCCTCGGCTTCGTCGCTTTCGGCCACGTCGCCCGCGCCGTCGCCAAGCGCGCCGCGCCCTTCGGCCTCAGGATGATCGCGTTCGATCCGTATATCGAGGAACTGGTGATGGTCGATCACGGCGTGCTCCCCGCCACGCTCGAGGAGGTGCTCGCCGAATCCGACTTCGTCTCCATGCACGCCCCGGCGACGCCCGAGGCCGAGGGCATGTTCACCGAGAAGCACTTCCGCCAGATGAAGAAGACCGCGGTGTTCGTCAACACCGGCCGCGGCCCGACGGTGCAGGAAGCTGGGCTCATCAAGGCGCTGGAGGAGGGCTGGATCGCCCACGCCGCGCTCGACGTGCTGGAGACCGAGCCGCCCGGCAACAACAACCCGCTGCTGCACATGAACAACGTCACGCTGTCGGCGCACAACGCCTCCGCCTCCGCCCGCTTCGACCCGGCCCGCAAGCGCCATGCCGGGCGCGAACTGGCGCTGGTGCTGTCCGGCCGCTGGCCGATGAGCTGCGTCAACCCCGCGGTGCTGATGCGCACCGATCTGCGCCGCTGGCAGCCGGTGTCGATGGAGCGCGGCCCGAACAGCTAAACGTGCCACGCACCAGCGGAGTCCTGGAGACCTCGCTCTACGTCGCCGACCTTGATCGCGCGCAGGCGTTCTACGAACGCCTGTTCGCCTTCGAGAGCTTCGTGCATGACGGACGGATGGTGGCGATGGGGGTGCCCGGCGGACAAGTGCTGCTGCTGTTCAAACAGGGCGCCACGGACGCCCCGGCCCCGACCCCAGGCGGCGTCATCCCGCCCCATCACGGCACCGGCGCCCTGCATCTCTGCTTCGCCATTCCGTTCGGCGAACTGGCCGCGTGGGAGGCGCATCTGGCGCAACAGGGCGTGGCCATCGAGAGCCGCGTCGGTTGGGCGCGCGGCGGCACGAGCCTCTATTTCCGCGACCCCGACGGCCACTCCATCGAGATCGCGACGCCGGGATTGTGGCCGAACGCGTGACCTCCGGGGGCGTCGACGTTTGATCCCGCCGCTCCCAAGTTGTAGCATGTAGTTTGAGGAGCAATGCCTTGCCCGATGCCCAGGCCCTGATGGAGAAGATCGCCGCGCTCCCGGCGGAGCGGCTTGCCGAGGTCGAGGATTTCGTGGACTTCCTTGCCCAAAAGGGCCGGCGTCAGGCCGCGTTGGAGCGGCTGCTCGCCGTCGCGCCCGCCGTGGAGGCAGCCGGAGCCGAGCCGATCGCCGAAACCGACATTGTCGCCGAACTCGAGGCGGCGCGGGCGGAGCGGCCAGCCCGGCGGAAGGCGAGCGTCCCCGGTGCGGGTCGTCCTTGACACCAACGTCGTGCTCTCGGCCCTGCTCTGGCGCGGCACGCCTTACCATCTGCTCGGCGCGATCCGCCGCCACCCCGACATCAGGCTCTTCACGACTGCACCGCTGATCGAGGAACTGGCCGAGGTGTTGGCCCGCCCAATGGCCGCCAAGCGTCTGGCGGCCATTGGCGCCAGCCACCGCGAGGTGTTGCTTGACTACACGGTCGCGGCCGATTTGGTCGTCCCACTCGCCACTCCGTCCGTGATCGCAGCCGATCCCGACGATGACCATGTGATCGCCGCGGCTGTCGCGGCGCACGCCGACCTCATCGTCTCCGGCGATCGACACTTGCTCTCCCTCGCACGCCACGGGGCGATTCGCGTCGTCAATCCGGCAGCGGCAATTCGGCTCGTGAAGACGGCAACGAGGGCCGTTAGGCCTACGCCGCCCGCTTGAAGATGATGCTCGCGTTCGTCCCGCCGAACCCGAAGCTGTTCGACAGCGCCACCGCAATCGGCCGCTCCTGCGCCGTATGCGCCACCCGGTCGATCACGCTCTCGCGCGACGGCGCATCGAGGTTCAAGGTCGGCGGCGCCACGCCGTCGCGGATCGCCAGGATGGAGAAGATCGCCTCCACCGCGCCCGCCGCGCCCAGCAAATGCCCGGTCGCCGACTTGGTAGACGACATCGCCAGCCCGCGCGCATCCTCGCCGAACAGCCGCTCCACCGCCTCCAGTTCCAGATCGTCGCCCATCGGAGTCGACGTGCCATGCGCGTTCACGTACTGGATCTGACCGGTGCCGAACCCGCCGCTCCGCATCGCCGCCTGCATCGAGCGGAACGCGCCCTCGTGGCGCTCGGCCGGGGCGGTGATATGATGCGCGTCGCCCGACATCCCGTAGCCGCCGATCTCGGCGTAAATCTTGACGCCGCGCGCTTTCGCGTGCTCGTACTCCTCCACCACCAGCACCGCCGCGCCCTCGCCCATGACGAAGCCGTCGCGGTCCTTGTCCCACGGGCGGGACGCCGCTTGCGGGCGGTCGTTGAAGCCGGTCGATAGCGCGCGCGAGGCGCAGAACCCGGCGATGCCGAGTTCGCACACCGCCGCCTCGGCTCCGCCCGCCACCATCACGTCGGCATCGCCGAACGCCACCAGCCGCGCCGCGTCGCCGATCGCGTGGACCCCGGTGGCGCACGCGGTCACGGCGGAATGGTTCGGTCCCTTGAAGCCGTATTTGATCGACAGATGCCCCGACGCGAGGTTGATCAGCGCCGCCGGAATGAAGAACGGCGACAGCCGCCGCGCCTTGCCCTGCGAGATCAGCACCGAGCCGTCATAGATCGTCTGCAACCCGCCGATGCCGGAGCCGATCATCACCCCGGTCGCGCAACGTGCGTCCTCGTCTTCCGGCTTCCAGCCGGAATCCTCGACCGCCTCGGTCGCGGCGACCAGCGCGAGATGGATGAAGCGGTCCATCTTCTTCTGGTCCTTGAACGGGATCCACTCGGACAGATCCAGGCCGCCGTCGGCCTTCGTGCCCGCCGGCACCTGACCCGCGACCTTGCACGACAGCTCCGTCGTATCAAAGGACTGGATCGAGCCGATGCCGGAGTCGCCGTTGATCAGTCGTCGCCAGACATGCTCGACCCCCACGCCGAGCGGGCAGGCGATGCCCATTCCCGTCACCACCACGCGCCGCAAGGGACCGACCTCCCGCAACCCGCTAGGCGGCCTTCTGCTTCTCGATGTAGTCGATCGCGTCCTTCACGGTGCTGATCTTCTCGGCCGCGTCCTCGGGGATCTCGACGCTGAACGCCTCCTCGAAGGCCATGACCAGCTCCACCGTGTCGAGGCTGTCGGCCCCCAGATCGTCGATGAAGGACGCTTCCGGCGTGACCTTCGATTCCTCGACGCCGAGGTGCTCCACGACGATACTCTTAACCCTGTCGGCGATCTCGCTCATCGGCTTTCACTCTTCTGCTTTGATGGGAACGAAGGCTGTCCGCGCGCTTAGCATGGCCCAGCGGGAGGCGCCAGCAACCGTCACAGCATCGCCATCCCGCCATTCACATGCAGGGTCGCCCCGGTCACCCAGCCCGCCTCGTCGGAGGCGAGATAGACCACGGCGGCGGCGATGTCGGCGGGTTGGCCCAGCCGGGCGAGCGGGATCGCCCCGGCGATACGCGCTCGCTGCTGCTCGGACAGGGCATCCGTCATCGGCGTCACCACGAAACCCGGCGCGACCGCGTTCACCGTCACACCGCGCGAGGCGACCTCGTGGGCGAGCGCCTTGGTCAGCCCAATCAGCCCCGCCTTGGCGGCCGCGTAGTTGGCCTGCCCGGCATTTCCGGTCGCGCCGACGATGCTGCCGATGTTGATGATCCGTCCGGCGCGGCGGCGCAGCATCCCGCGCAGCACGGCGCGCGCCAGGCGGAACGGGGCGCCCAGGTCGACGTCCAGCACCGAATGCCAGTCCGCGTCGTCCATCCGCAGCGCCAGCATATCGCGCGTCATCCCGGCGTTGTTGACCAGGACATGCAGCGGGCCCCCTGCCCGCTCGGCCGCCTCGACCAGCGCCTCGGCGGCGGCCGGGTCGGCGAGGTCGGCGGGGCACACATGCGCCCGCTCGCCC
>JBAWFF010000111.1:0-13083 GCA_049591635.1 Acetobacteraceae bacterium | reverse complement strand
CGGCTTCGCGGAACGGTGGGTTGCATTTGCCGCGCCCGCCCAGGCGGACAATGTCGTCCTCGGTCATGCAAAGATAGTGGATGCATGCCTCGCCGGTGGCGTCGAACCCGTCGCGCCCGCCGCCGCGACGGAATGCGGCGGCGATCTGAAAGCCGCGGGCGACGGAGGAATGGGCGATGTGGACATGCGCGCCCGCCTCGCGTCCCATTTCGAAGATCGCGAGGTCGGCCATCGTCTCGACCACCGGCGGACGGGTGCGGCAATGCATGATCGGCTCGGTGCGACGGGAGGCGAGCGCATCGGCGGTAAACCTCTCGACCAGCTCCTGATCCTCATTGTGGATGGCGACCGGCAGGCCGGTCCGCCCGATCGCGCGGAAGGCGGCGAGCATCGTCGGGTTGTCGATGCGCGGGAAGCGGTGCGCGTCGTACTCGTAGGTGGAGAGCTTGAACGCGGAGATGCCGGCGGCGGCCAGTTCGGGGATCGCGCCCAGCCCGCCGGTCTTGGTGATGGTGCCATAGAGCGCCATGTCGACATGCGCGGTGCGCGCCACCCAGCCGAGCTTGTCGGCGAGCGTGGCCACGTCGGTGACGGGATGCGGCACGTCGTAGGGCATGTCGCAGCAGGTGGTGACTCCTCCGGCGGCGGCGCTGCGCGTCGCGCCCTCGATGCCGGCCCAGCCGATCGCCGAGGAGGTGTGCATGTGTCCGTCGACCAGACCGGGCAGCAGCAGCTTGCCGGTGAAGTCGAGACGTTCGGCGGATGGCGGTGGTTCGCCGTGACCGATCGCGGCGATGGTTTCGCCCCGCGCGGCTATGTAGCCGTGACGCAGGATGGTGTCGCCGGCGACGACGTCGCCCAGGAACACGCGGTCGAATTGCTGCGACACTTATATATGTACTCCCATCCAAGACACCGTCATGGCCGGACTTGTTCCGGCCATCCACGTCTTGCTCGGCCGGAAGGAAGACGTGGATGGCCGGCCTTCGCCGGGCATGACGGTGTTGCGTTGGCCCGCTTGCCGCCGTTGACGCGCGACCTTACGAAGGCCGCACCATAGCGTCCACCGTTCGAGGTTTTGCATGAAGTCCCATGAAGTCCGCGTCCATCCGTCGAAGGCGAACCTCGCGCGCGAGGACCAGCTCGCCTGGAAGATCGCCGCGGTCGCCGCCGACAAGGTCGCGGTGGAGCGCGACGTCGCGGCGATGATCGTGAACCGCATGATCGACAACGCCGCCGTCGCGATCGCCGCGATCAACCGCCGCCCAGTCGTATCGGCGCGCGACGCCGCGCTCGGCCACCCGCGCCGCGACGGCGCGACGGTGTTCGGCGCCCCGGCGCGGGCGCGTGTCAGCCCGGAATGGGCGGCATGGGCGAACGGAACCGCGGTGCGCGAACTCGACATGCACGACACCTTTCTCGCCGCCGACTACTCCCATCCGGGCGACAACATCCCGCCGATCCTCGCGGTCGCGCAGATGATGGAACGCTCCGGGCGCGACCTGATCCGCGGCATCGCGACCGGCTACGAGATCCAGATCGACCTGGTGCGGGCGATCTGTCTGCACGAACACAAGATCGACCACATCACCCATCTGTGCCCGGCGCAGGCGGCCGGTATCGGCACGCTGCTTCGGCTGCCGACCGAGACGATCTACCAGGCGGTGCAGCAGGCGGTGCATGTCAGTGTCGCCACGCGCCAGTCGCGCAAGGGCGAGATCAGCTCCTGGAAGGCGTTCGCCCCGGCGCACGCCGGCAAGCTGGCGGTCGAGGCGGTCGATCGGGCGATGCGCGGGGAGGGGGCGCCGAGCCCGATCTACGAAGGCGAGGACAGCGTCATCGCCTGGGTGCTGGACGGCAAGGACGCGGTCTATCATGTCCCGCTGCCCGAACGCGGGGAGGCGAAGCGCGCCATCCTCGACAGCTACACCAAGGAACACAGCGCCGAGTACCAGTCGCAGGCGCTGATCGACCTCGCGTTCAGGATGCGCGAGCGCCTGTCCGACCTCGAGCAGGTCGAGCGCATCGTCGTCCACACTAGCCACCACACGCATTACGTGATCGGCACCGGGGCCAACGATCCACAGAAGATGGATCCCAAGGCGAGCCGGGAGACGCTGGACCATTCCATCATGTACATCCTCGCCGTCGCCTTGCAGGACGGGCGCTGGCACCACGTCGACAGTTACGCGCCACGCCGCGCCGCCCGCGCCGACACTGTGCGGTTGTGGCACAAGATCGAGACCCGCGAAGACCCTGAATGGACACGGCGCTACCACGCCACCGACCCGAACGAGCTGGCGTTCGGGGGGCGGATCGAGGTGTTCCTGGCCGACGGCACGAAGATCGAGGACGAACTGGGCGTCGCCAACGCGCACCCGAACGGCGCCCGTCCGTTCGGGCGCGAGGACTATATCCGCAAGTTCCAGGCGCTGACCGACGGGATCATCTCGACGCGGGAGGCGAATCGCTTCCTCGACGCGGTGCAGGACCTGCCGCGGCTCGCGGCGGGTGAGCTGGAGGCGCTGAACGTCGCGCTGCCGGCTGGCCGGCTGAACGAGGGGAAGCCAGGGATTTTCTGAGCAGAGGAGCAATACGAGATGAGCGACACCAACACCGCGCCCCCGCAGGGCGCCAACCGGCCCAAGAAGTCCGTCGCGCTGTCGGGCGTGGTCGCGGGCAACACCGCGCTGTGCACGGTCGGGCGCACCGGCAACGACCTGCACTACCGGGGCTACGACATCCTCGACATCGCCGAGGCGGCGGAGTTCGAGGAGATCGCCCATCTCCTGGTCCACGGCACCCTGCCGAACGCGGCGGAGCTGCGGGGCTACAAGCGGAAGTTGCGCGCGTTACGCGGTTTGCCCGCCGCGGTGAAGGACGCGCTTCAGGCGCTGCCCGCCGCCTCGCATCCGATGGACGTGATGCGGACCGGTGTCTCCGCGCTCGGTTGCGTGCTGCCGGAGAAGGACGACCACAACCATCCCGGCGCGCGCGACATCGCGGACCGCCTGATGGCCTCGCTCGGGTCGATGCTCCTCTACTGGTATCACTATGCGTACAACGGCCGCGTGATCGACGTGGAGACCGATGACGAGTCGATCGGCGGACATTTCCTGCACCTGCTGCACGGCGAGGAGCCGCCGGCGAGCTGGGTGCGGGCGATGGACACCTCGCTCAACCTCTACGCCGAGCACGAGTTCAACGCCTCGACCTTCGCCTGCCGGGTCGTCGCGGGGACGGGATCGGACATGTACTCGGCGATCACCGCCGGCATCGCCGCGCTGCGCGGACCGAAGCACGGGGGCGCCAACGAAGTCGCCTTCGAGATCCAGAAGCGGTACGACACGCAAGACGAGGCGGAGGCCGACATCCGCAAGCGGGTGGCGGCGAAGGAAGTCGTCATCGGCTTCGGCCACCCCGTCTATACGGTTTCCGATCCGCGCAACAAGGTCATCAAGGAGGTCGCGCGGCGCCTGTCGGCCGAGGCTGGTTCCATGAAGATGTTCGACATCGCCGATCGGATCGAGGCGGTGATGGCCGACGCCAAGGGCATGTTCGCCAACCTCGATTGGTTCAGCGCCGTCAGCTACCACATGCTCGGCGTGCCGACGGCGATGTTCACCCCGATCTTCGTCATCGCGCGTACCGCCGGTTGGAGCGCGCACGTCATCGAGCAGCGCATCGACGGCAAGATCATCCGCCCGACGGCAAACTATGTCGGCCCCGAGGACGCGCGATTCGTGCCGCTGAGGGACCGCGGTTGAGCGCCGCGTATCGGCCGACGAGCGGCGCGCAACGCGTCTTATGGTCACAAGTGCGAAAAATTTTCTTAGATCGGGAAGAAACGGTTGCTTTTTGTTGACACGCAACATCTGGAAGCGAGATAGCGGAGAACGCATGCACGCGCGCGATTCGTAACTTGACGGCGCGACGCGCTCGGGTTTGCGGAGTCCCAGGAGGAGTTTTCCCAGGTGAGCACAGAAGACGGCAACAACGATAAGCCGCGCGCCCAGCCGATGGCGGTGCGTGCGGGTACGCGCAAGACCAGCGGCCGCAAGACCACGGCGCGAAAGGTCGGTCGCCCGGCGGCGAAGAAGGCCGCCGGACGCAAGACGGCCGCGAAGAAGACGGGGACGCGCAAGACCGCGACTCGCAAGACGGCAGCGAAGAAGACCGCCGGACGCAAGGTGGCGGCGCGCAAGACCGGGGCGAAGAAGACGGCCGGCCGCAAGACGGCGACCCGCAAGACCGCGACTCGGAAAACCGCGACTCGCAAGACGGCGGCTCGCAAGACCGGCGCGAAGTCCGCCGCCCGCAAGGCGCCGGGTCGCAAGGCCGCGACGCGCAAGGGGGCGACCCGCCGGCGGAAGGCGGCCGCGGCGTCAATGATGGACAACGACATGCAGACCGGAAACGGCATGCATGAGCGTCACGAGGGCGAGGACAACTGAGGCGACGCCTCGCTTTTCGCCGTCATTTCCGCGAAGGCGGGAATCCAGGCGGGCCGCGCGGTTTCGCGGCCCGCCTGGACCCCCGCTATCGCGGGGTGGCGGCTTTGTTGTGTTGAGCTGACCGGCTACCGAGGTAAGTGACTACCCGAACGTCCCCAGCAGATCCTCGACCTGCGCGGGCGTGAGTTGGCGTGGCGATGCGCCACGCAGGAGAAGCGCGAGTCGCGCGGCCTCCTCCAACTCCTCGGCCGCGTACACCGCGTCGGTTAAGGTCTTGCCGCACACCACGGGGCCGTGGTTGGCGAGCAGGATGGCGCGCGCCTCGCGGGCGGCGGCGTTGATCGCGGGCTCCATCGCCGGATCGCCGGGACGGAAATATGGGATCACGGGCAACGTCCGTCCGACCCGCATCACGAAATACGGCGTGAGCGGCGGGATCGCTCCATCCGGCAGGCACGCGATCGCTGTCGCCATCGTGGAGTGCAAGTGCACGACCGCGCCGGCGTCGCGGGCGGTGTAGAAGGCCCGGTGCATGAATACCTCCTTCGACGGCGCATCGCCGCCGACGTGGCGAAACGCCGCGTCGAGCCGGGACAGCCGCGCGGGGTCGAGCCGGCCGAGGCAGGAATTGGTGGGCGTGATGAGATAGCCGTCCGCCAGCCGCGCGCTGATGTTGCCCGCCGAGCCGACCGAGAAACCGCGCGCGAACAGGCTCGCCGCCAATTCCACCATCAGGCGGCGCAGAGCATCCTCATCCATTGCGACTCCCTTCAGTGCAATGCCGCGAAAGCGTCGCGGAAGAAGTCGCTTCCGCCGAAATTGCCCGACTTCAGCGCCAGCAGCAGGGGCTGCGCACCGCCTTCGGCATAGGTCCACGGCACGCCCGGGTCGATCTCCGCGCCGATCCGCAGGCTCCGCACGCCGAGGCGCGCGACGATCGCACCCGCCGTCTCGCCACCCGCCACGACGAGGCGGCGCACGCCACGTGCGACGAGACGTTCGGCGATCGCGGCCAGGGCGTCCTCGATCAACGCGCCCGCCGCCTCGCGTCCCATGCGGGCTTGCAACGCGGCGACCTTGTCGGGCGGAGCGGAAGCGGCGATGAGCACGGGGTTCGCGCCGAGCCGGCCGTCTGCCCATTCGAGCGCACGCGCGCACAGCGCGTCCGGATCCGGCTCGGCGAGCGGATCGAGTTCCAGCGCCGCCATCTCCTCGCGCGCTGCGGCGATCTGGCCAAGCGTCGCGCGTGAGCAGGAGCCGGCGAGGACGGCGCTCGCGCCTTGCGCGTCGGGCAGCGCGCCCGGGTCGGCGCGGGTCGTCAGCAAGCCCGCGTGGCGGAAATTATCCGGCAACCCCATCGCGACGCCGGAGCCGCCGGTGACCAAGGCGTGTCCGGCGGCGGCCTCGCCGATCGCGCGCAGATGCGACTCGGCCACGGCATCGACGATCGCCCACCGCCGGCCTTGCTCCTTCAGCGTGGTCATCGCGTGGCGGATCGACAGCGCGCCCTGCTCGACGGTCGCGAAGGGGACCAGCCCCACGGTGCCGTCCGTCTGGCGTCCGAGCACACGCACCAGATTGGAATCGGTCATCGGCGTCAGCGGATGGTGTTCCATGCCGCTCTCGCTCAGCAGCGTCGCGCCGACGAACAGATGACCCTGATAGACGCTGCGCCCGTTCGCCGGGAACGCCGGGCAGGCGAGCGCGAAACCGCAGCCGAGGGCGGCGATCAGCGCGTCGCCGACCGGACCGATGTTGCCCTGATCCGTGCTGTCGAAGGTGGAGCAGTATTTGAAGAAGACCTGCCGTACGTTCGCCGCGCGCAGCCAGCGCAGGGCCGCGAGACTTTCATCGACGGCCTGGCGCACCGGGGCGGTGCGCGATTTCAGCGCGATCACCACCGCATCGGCGTCGGGCACCGGGTCGCGCGAATCCGGCACGCCGATCAGCTGCACCGTCCGCATCCCGTTGCGAACCAATGTCGAGGCGAGGTCGGTCGCTCCGGTGAAGTCGTCGGCGATGGCGCCCAGCAGCATCGATGCCTCCCGCTCAGCTCTCGAGGGCGGCGGCGAAAGCCCGCACCTGCGTCGCCCAGTCCGGCAGCGCCCGGCCCGCCTGCCAGGCCACGGCCGCCATCTCGGCCCGCAACTCGGCGCTGAAGATCAGCCGGCGCATGGCCTTCGACAGCTGCTCGACATCGCCCGGCGGGGCGACGACACCGGCCTCGGCGGGGACCAGCGCGCCGGCGGCCCCGCCCGAGGTGACGGCGACCGGTAGGCCGCGACGCAGCGCCTCGGCGACCGCGTTGCCGTACGCCTCCCAGTGCGAGGCGAGCGCGAACAGATCGGTGTTGCGCCACAGGGCATCGAGTGCCGGCTGATCGAGGACACCAGCGAAGCGCACTTGCGTGGCGATGTGGAGTTCGTCGGCGAGCGCGGCGAGTGAGGCGGCGTGCGCGGGATCGCGGGTAGCCGAGCCGACGACGGTGAGGCGCCAGTCGAGGTCGAACAAGCGCGCCAGCGCACGCAGCAGCACATCGTGGCCCTTGCGGGGGATGAGCGCGCCGACCGACAGGATCGCGCAGCCCGGCCCGCCGGAACCGCTGCCGCGGGGCGCATCGGCGGTTCCAGGGACGACGACCACGATGCGCGCCGCATCGACGCCGAACTCCGCCATCAGGCGGTCGGCGACGATCTGGCTGGTCACGACGACGCGGCGCAGGCGCGGCAGCAGGCGCAGTGCGGCGTTGCGCAACACCGCGCGATCGGCCTCGCTCGCGCCGTCGGCGAGCGCCGCGGGGTGATGCACCAAGCCGAACGCGCAAGCCGCTTCCAGCCGATCGCCAAGCCCCACGAAGGCAGCGAGCGCGAGGCCGTCGATCAGCAGCCGGACGCCGCGTTGCGTCGCGGCGTCGAGCGCGGCGCGCGCCATCCCGCGCGCTTCGACATCGGCCTGCGGGTGCGCACCGGAAAGTTCCACAAGATCGACCGCGTGGCCGGCGTCTCGCAATCCCGCGATGATCCGGTCGGTATAGAAGAACCCCCCGACGGGCGTCTCGAGCGGCGCGGGCGCGACGAAGGCGATCTGCATGGCGCGAGTGTGCGCGGGCCGGCGCGCCGCCTCAAGGGCGCGCGCGCCGGATGGTGGAGCCTCAGCCCTCCAGAACGAAGGTGAGTTCCATGGTGACGCGGTATTCGGCGATCTTGCCGTTCGCCACGCTCGCCTTTTCCTCGACCACGTGAAGGCCGGTGATCCCGCGCAATGTCTTGCTGGCGCGGGAAAGCCCCTCCTGGATAGCGGCATCGAAGCTGGTCGGCGAAGCCGCGGTGATCTTCGACACGCTTGCTACTGCCATCTCTGCCTCCTTCTCATGGAGTTGTGGCGGGTTTGTCGCCACCACCGCACCATGCCCCCCGGCGGTTCGGCTGCCAACGGTCCGCCCCGGACATCCGCGTTGCGGCGCGGCGGGGGCGCGGTTATCACGGGCCATGACCGACAGCGAACTCCTGGAACTCGCCGCGGCCCTCGCGCTGCGGGCCGGCGAGGCGATCCTCGCGGTGCGCGCGCATGGCTTCGACGTGCGGCGCAAGACGGACGCGTCGCCGGTTACGGTGGCCGATACCGAAGCCGAGGCGATCATCGTTGCCGGGTTGCGCGAGGCGGCGCCCGAGATCCCGGTGATCGCCGAGGAGGAGGTCGCGGGTGGGCGCGTCACCGCGCCATCGCGCGAGTACTGGCTGGTCGATCCGCTGGATGGCACGCGCGAATTCGCCGCCGGCCATGAGGAGTTTGCCGTGAACATCGGTCTGGTGCGCGACAACCGGGCGTATCTCGGCGTGGTCGGAGTGCCGGCATTGGGCGAATTGTTCGGCGGCATCGTGGGGAAGGGGGCGTGGAAGCGCGACAAGGCGGGGGAACGCGCCATCCGCGCACGCGTGCCGCCACCGGAAGGGGTCGTGGTGCTCGCCAGCCGCTATCACGCCGACAACCCGCGGCTCGATGCGTTTCTCGCGGGACGCAAGGTGGCGCGCATCATCAATTTCGGCTCCAGCGTGAAATTCTGCCGATTGGCGGAGGGCGTGGCCGATCTGTATCCGCGGTTCGGCCGCACCATGGAGTGGGACACGGCGGCGCCGCAGGCGCTGCTGGAAGCGGCGGGCGGCACTGTGAGCACACTGGAGGGGGCGCCGTTCCGGTACAGCAAACCGGGTTGGGAAAATCCGCATTTCGTCTGCACCGGCGCACCGGGTTAAGGCGCCGAGGATGGGCGATCCTCAGCTCGGCCTGCCGCTCGCCGAATCGGAGGCGCCATCCGCGCAGGCACTGCGGAGGGCCGCCCGGCGTGCGATTCACGTCTCAGGCTACGCACGCGAAGGGAAGGACTTCTACGCGACTCCCGATTGGGTCACCGAGGCGCTGCTTCAGCACGTGCGATTGCGCGGTCCGATCTGGGAGCCATGCTGCGGCAGCGGGGCGATGTCCTCGGTGCTCAGCACGCACGGTTACGACGTGGTCTCCTCCGATATCGCCGATCGTGGCTTCGGCACCCCCGGGATCGATTTCCTCGCCTGCCGCGAAGTACCGGGCGGATGCCGCGGCATCGTGACCAATCCGCCCTATGGCGACACCGGATCGCATCGGGAGCAAGGCAAGTCATCGGCGGCGATGCTCGATTTCCTGCGTCACGCGGTGGAGTTGACGGCGTCGGTGCAGGGCCAGCTGGCCTTGCTGGTACGCCTGCAATGGACCGCCGGGCGCCGCGCCGCCGAGATCATGTCCGCCGCCCCATTCGCCGCCATGGTGGTTTTGACTCACCGGATCCGTGGTTCCAGATGGGCGAGCACACCAACACGGCCCAGCACCATCATGCGTGGGTGGTGTTCGACCACGCGCATCCGAGACACCGGCCGCCGGCGCTGCTCTACGGGTGAGCCCGAGTTTCGTCCGTTCCGGATCGGCTCTATACGGGTTCGATGAAGCCTCCACAGAACAATCGTAGCGGCCAACGGCCCTCGGGCGGACGGCCGCCGGGCGGTCACCATCCGAATCGCGGATCGAGTGGACCGGAGCGGCCCAGGCAGGAGGCACGTGAGCCCGAGCGGCCGCGTCTGGGTCTTGGCGGCGTCCGTCCGGCGAGCGCGCATCAGCAACGACCACGCCCACCCGCAGTGCCGAGCGCGGACGCACCGCGCGGTACTGTCTGGCTCTACGGTCAGCACGCGGTCGCCGCAGCGCTCGCCAACCCAGCCCGCCGGCTCCGCCGTCTCATGGTGACGGAGGAGGCGGCGGCGACGCTGGCCGAGCGGCTGGGCCAGCCTTGGGCGATCCCTCCCGAGCGGGTGGAGCGGGCGCGCCTCGATCAGTTGCTGGGTCGCGACGTCGTGCATCAGGGGCTTGCGCTGCTCGCCGATCCGCTCGCCACGCCGACGTTGCAGCACGCGCTCGAGCGGTCCGGCCCGCTGCTGGTGCTCGATCAGGTCTCCGATCCACGCAACGTGGGCGCGATCCTGCGTTGCGCGGCGGCGTTCGGCGCCGCCGCCGTCATCACCCAGGACCGCAACGCACCGGAGGAAACGGGCGCGCTGGCCAAGGCCGCGTCGGGCGCGCTGGAGACGGTGCCGCTGATGCGCGCGGTCAACATCGCCCGCACGCTGGTCGCGCTGAAGGCGGCGGATCTGTGGGTCGTCGGTCTCGACGCGGGTGGATCGGGAACCCTGTCGGGACCGGCGTTGGCCGGGCGCCGGATCGCGCTCGTGCTAGGCGCCGAGGGCACCGGCCTGCGGCGTCTGACGCGAGAGACGTGCGACGAGGTTGCCGGGCTCGCCACGAGGCGGGTGATGGAGAGCCTGAATGTGGCCGCCGCGGCCGCCGTGGCGTTGTATGAGCTGACGAGGCAGGCATGACGGGCTTTGACGCTGACGCCGCTGCTCGCGCGCTGACGGAATTGCGGAACCGCCGCGTGCGCATCGAGCGGCTTGATCCGACGCCGCGCACCGAGGCTGAAGGCGCGGCGGCGCAGCGCGCGCGCGCCCGACTGCTCGGCGCCGATCCGCCCGCCGGTTTCAAGATCGGCGCCACCGCGCGGCGGATGCAGGAATATCTCGGTCTGTCGGGTCCCGCCGCCGGCTTCATGACAACGAGCGGCGTACACGCGAGCGGCGCGACGCTGCGCTATGCGGACTTCACCGCTCCCGGCGTGGAGTGCGAGGTGGCGGTGCGTCTGTCGCGTGATGTGCCGCCGGGTCCGTGCTCGGCCGAGCAGGCAGCGGCGGCGGTCGGCGAGGTGATGGCCGGCATCGAGATCGTGGAGAACCGCTATGGCGCCCTTGATGCGCTCGGCACGCCGGCGTTGATCGCCGATCAAGTCTTCCATGCCGCCGCCGTGCTGGGCGCGGGATTTGCCGGTTGGCGCGGGCTCGATCTGGGCCAACTCGCGGGATGGATCACGGTGGATGGAGAGAAGCGCGGGGAGGGTGTTGGGGGCGATCTGCTGGGACACCCGATGAACTCTCTCGCCTGGCTCGCGTCCTCGGAGGTGGCGGCTGAATTCGGAGGGTTGCGGGCGGGGCAGGTGGTCATGCTGGGCAGCGTGACACCGCCGATCTGGCTTGACGGGCCGGCCGCGGTCGTCGTGGCGTTTCCGCCATTGGGTGAGGCGCGGTTACGGTTCGCGTCGTAAGGCCCTGTTAACAAACTCCGTGCGACAACTGCCGGACCGCGCGAGCGGCACCCAGCGCCAAAACGGCGGCAGCGTCTTGGAGAGCGCCATGCCCGCCGATTGGACCCACATGTCGGACGAGTTGCAGCTCCTCGTTTCGCGGGAGGCTCTCGGCAAGGCCTCCGCGATCATCGCCGAGCAGGCCGACCTGCTGGCCGAGGAGATCGACAGCGGAAGGCTCGAGGACCGGGGCGGGGCGGATGCGCTTCGGCTGCTGGCCGCGATCGTGCGGCTGAACGGCTCGGAATCGGAGCCGGCGGTGGTCGGCCGGGCCTGAACGGAACCCGCTCTCTCGGGCGTCGCCGGGGATTGCTGCGTACGCGAAGGTTGCCAGCCGAGCGGGGCGGACATAATTACGTGGTGAACGCACCGGCCGCCCCGCGGCGGCCGGTTCTTACTCCCCGGGGGACACCATGAGCGGCTCTGCCACGCGGTCGGTTACCATCACGCTCGATGGGTCGAACAAGTCTTCCAAGCTCCCGCTGATCGAGGGCACCATCGGGCCGCCAGTGGCCGATATCCGCAAGATCTACGGCGATCTGGGCATCTTCACCTATGACCCCGGCTACGGCGCGACGGCGTCGTGCGAGAGCAAGATCACCTACATCGATGGCGACCAGGGCATCCTGCTGTACCGCGGCTATCCGATCGAGCAACTGGCCGAGAAGTCGCATTTCCTCGAGGTCGCCTATCTCCTGATGTACGGCGAACTGCCGAGTTCGGATCAGCTCAAGGCCTTCGAACTCGGCGTCATGCGCCATACCATGCTGCATGAGCAGATCCGCCAGTTCTACAACGGGTTCCGTCGCGACGCGCACCCGATGGCGGTGATGTGCGGCGTCGTCGGGGCGCTGTCGGCATTCTATCACGACAGCCTCGACATCACCGATCCCGGGCATCGCTCGATCAGCGCGTTCCGGCTGATCGCCAAGATGCCGACGATCGCGGCCTGGGCGCACAAATACAATGCCGGCCAGCCGTTCATGTACCCGCGCAACGACCTGGGCTACGCCGAGAACTTCCTACACATGTTCAGCGCCACTCCGGCCGAGGATTACAAGGTCAGCCCGACGCTGGCGCGGGCGATGGACCTCATCATGATCCTGCACGCCGATCACGAGCAGAACGCCTCCACCAGCACCGTGCGTCTCGCCGGATCCTCCGGGGCCAACCCATTCGCCTGCATCGCCGCCGGCATCGCCAGCCTGTGGGGGCCGAGCCACGGCGGGGCTAACGAGGCGGTGCTGAAGATGCTGGCCGAAATCGGCGACAAGCGAGGAATCCCGGAGTTCCTGCGTGACGTGAAGGATCGCGGCAAGCACACGAAACTGATGGGATTCGGGCACCGCGTCTACAAGAACTACGACCCGCGCGCCAAGATCATCCAGAAGGCCTGTCACGACGTCCTGGGCGAACTCGGCGTGAATGATCCGCTGCTGGAACTGGCGATGGAGCTGGAGCACGTCGCGTTGCACGACCCGTATTTCGTGGATCGCAAGCTCTACCCGAACGTGGATTTCTATTCCGGCATCATCCTCAAGGCGATGGGCTTCCCGACCAGCATGTTCACCGCGCTGTTCGCGGTGTCGCGCACGGTGGGCTGGATTACCCAGTGGCAGGAGATGATCGAGGATCCCGAGCAGCGGATCGGCCGGCCGCGCCAAGTCTACACGGGTGCCACGGAGCGCGACTACGTGCCGATCGCCCGTCGGGTCGGGTAGGACGGGCGGAGGTCAGGCCCTCCGTCGGGCCGCCGCGATAAGTAGCCCGCCTCCGCCGTGACTCTTAGGGTCTGTTGATAAACAACTGATCCGTCATTTGGGATTGGGTTGGATGGTGTAGTTCCATTCCCCGTGGAACTCGTGCGGCGTGATGTTGATGTTGGCCATGTCGCTGTCGCTGACCTTGACG
>JBAWFF010000110.1:0-4173 GCA_049591635.1 Acetobacteraceae bacterium | reverse complement strand
GGCGGCGACCGCGTCGTCCGCCCGCGCCGCGCCCGCGAGCCCGAGCGCGACGCACGCGGCGAAGAGGAGAAACGCGAGCGCTCTCGTCACCCCCGCGGAGGTGGGGACTTGCCCACGCATCAGGCGTGCTTGCCGCCTCCGGCTCCGCAGGTGCCGGTCTTCACGTTGAACGCTCCGCAGCTCAGCGGCTTGCGCCAGTCCCCGATCAGATCCTTCGTCTCCGCGACATAGGGCGACCACTCCTGGGCCACCACCAGCCCGGGCGTCTGCGAGACGATGTCGAACTGGCCGTCATCGCCGATTTCGCCTATCAGCACCGGCTTCGTCAGATGATGGTTCGGCATCATCGCGGCGTAGCCGCCGCTGAGGTTCGGGACGGAGACGCCGATCATCGCGTCGATGACCGCGTCGGGCGCGGTGGTGCCCGCCTTCTCGACCGCCTTCACCCACATGTTGAAGCCGATGTAGTGCGCCTCCATCGGGTCATTGGTGGTGCGCTTCGGGTTCTTGATGAATTTGTGCCAGCCGTCGATGAACGCGGTATTTTCGGGCGTATCGACGCTCTCGAAGTAGTTCCAGGCAGCGAGGTGGCCGACCAGCGGCTTGGTATCCATGCCGGCGAGTTCCTCCTCGCCGACGCTGAACGCGACCACCGGAATGTCGGTCGCCTTGATGCCCTGGTTGCCCAGTTCCTTGTAGAACGGCACGTTGGCGTCGCCGTTGATGGTGGAGACCACGGCGGTCTTCTTGCCCGCCGAGCCGAACGCCTTTATCTGCGCGACGATCGTCTGCCAGTCGGAGAATCCGAACGGGGTGTAGTTGATCAGGATATCGGCGGGCGCGACGCCCTTCAGCTTGAGATACGCCTCCAGTATCTGGTTCGTGGTACGCGGGTAGACGTAGTCGGTGCCCGCCAGGACCCAGCGCGTCACCTTGCCCTCGCCCATCAGGTAGTCCACCGCCGGGATGGCCTGCTGGTTGGGTGCCGCGCCGGTGTAGAACACGTTGCGGCTACACTCCTGACCCTCGTACTGGACCGGATAGAACAAGATGCCGTTCAGCTCCTCGAACACCGGGAGGACGGATTTGCGCGACACCGAGGTCCAGCAGCCGAACACGGCGGCGGCCTTGTCCACGCTCAGCAACTGACGCGCCTTCTCCGCGAATAGCGGCCAATTCGACGCGGGATCGACCACCACGGGCTCCAGCTTGCGCCCGAGCAGGCCGCCCTTGGCGTTCTGCTCGGCGATCAGCATGAGCATGACGTCCTTCAGCGTCGTCTCGCTGATCGCCATGGTGCCCGAGAGCGAGTGGAGAACCCCGACCTTGATCGGGTCCGACGCATCCGCCGCCGGGGCGGGCGCGGCGACCGCCGTCCCCGATGCGCCCCGCAGCCCCGCGGCCACGGCGGCCAGCCCGACCCCGAGCATCCCCAAATTCCTGCGCCCAAGCGCGATCCGTTGCGATGTCATGGTGTGTTCCCCCAGCCCTGTTCCGGCGCGAGTTCCCGCGCAACCGAGGAAGGGAAAGCACACGGCGTGCCAGCGCGGCTTCTGCGCGCAATCTGAGCACAAAACGGCCACGCGCGATTATGTGACCGAAAACAAGCGAAATCTGCCTAAAAAAGCGGCGACTCGGGGCTACTCCGGATTGCCGAGCAACTCCCGCTTTAGTCGCTCGGTGGGAGGATCGGGGCCGATGATGGTCGCGAGGACCGCGCGAGCGAAGGTCGGGTCGGTGATGGTCCCGGCAAGCTTGCCATCGACCGTGATCGTCAGGTGCCCGGGCAGGAAGGTCAGCGTGCTGTTCTCCCCTGCCCGCACCGCCGGCACCGCCGCGAGGAATCGCTGCAAGTCCGCCTGGTTCAGCCGACAGGGCAAACGGCAATTCCCCTCGAACCCCTCGCTCCACGATTTACGGGCTTCCTCGGCGTCCACATCGCGCAGGAAATGGAAGACAAGGAGCTTTTTCTCCGGCGAATTGAGGATCGCGTCGGCGTCGCGGGTGGGATTCTGGAGATAGAGTCCCGCGATGTAGATCTCGATATGCAACAAGGAGTACGTGCGCAGGCCGATGCCGTTCAGGCGCAGTGTCGCCCCGGCGAGCGTGACCGAATCGGGCATCGTCACGCCGCCCAGTTCCGCGGCGCCGGCGGCGGATGCCGTCAGGGCGAACATCGCGGCCGCGCAGAGTGTCCGCCAAATGCCTACATGCCCGCGACTTGGCATAGCGCCCCCGTCCTTGCCGAACGCAGTATCCACGGAGCCGGGGTTGACGACAACGGCGCCATCCGGCCGAAATCCGTGATCCAGGAGGAAGCCCGCGAGCGACGATGCTCCATGACACCTACGACGTAGCCGTGGTCGGCGGCGGGCTGGTCGGCGCGGCGATCGCCTGGGGGCTGTGCCGGACCGGCGCGCGCGTCGCGGTGCTCGACCAGGGCGATGTCGCGCACCGCGCATCGCGCGGCAATTTCGCGCTGGTGTGGTTGCAGAGCAAGGGCTTCGGCATGGCGGCATACGCCAACTGGACGAAGCGCTCGACGGAGACATGGCCCGACTTCGCCGCCGCGTTGGCCGACGAGACCGGTGTCGACGTGTGCTACCAACGCCCTGGCGGCTTCAATCTGTGCCTGTCGGAACAAGAACTGGAAACCCGCAAATCGTTCATGGCCCGGCTGCACAACCAGCCCGAGCTGACGCCCTATCCTTACGAATTCCTCGATCGCGGCGAAATCGGGAAACTCCTGCCGGGGATCGGCCCCGACGTGGTCGGCGGCTCGTATTGCCCACTCGACGGGCACGTCAATTCGCTGCGGCTGCTGCGCGCGCTGCATCGCGGCTTCGAGGCGCGCGGCGGGATGTATCTTGGCTCCGCTGGCGTCGCCAGCATCGACGCGTTGGCCGGTGGCGGCTTTCGCGTGGCGACGGCGAAGGGAACGGTCGAGGCCGGCAAGATCGTCCTCGCCGCCGGCCTCGGCAACGCAAATCTGGCGCCGATGGTCGGGCTGTCCGCGCCCGTGCGCCCGCTGCGCGGCCAGATTATCGTCACCGAGCGTTGCGCGCCGTTCCTGCGCTACCCGATCTCCACCATCCGCCAGACCAACGAGGGCAGCGTGATGGTCGGCGACAGCCAGGAGGAATCGGGCGACGATACGACGATGCGCCTGCCGATCAACGCGACGATGGCGAGCCGGGCCGTCCGCATGTTCCCGATGCTCGCGTCGCTGAACGTCGTGCGGACGTGGTCGGCGCTGCGAGTGATGACGCAAGACGGGTTCCCGATCTATGAGCACTCGGAGTCGGCCCCGGGCGCCTTCCTCGTCACCTGCCACAGCGGCGTGACGCTCGCCGCCAACCACGCGCTGACCCTCGCCCCCGCGATCGTGGCCGGCCGACTGCCCGACGAATGCGCGGCGTTCACGCCAAGGAGGTTCGATGTTCGCAAGGCTTCCTGACGCGGCCGGCAGCAGGGTCGAGATCGAACTCGACGGTGCCACCGTCGCCGTTCCCGCCCCCGGCACGATCGCCTCCGCATTGCTCGCGCTCGGCCATGACGCGTTCCGGCGGACGCCGACGCGCGGGGTTCCGCGTGGCCCGTTCTGCATGATGGGCGTCTGCTTCGATTGCCTTGTTACCATCGATGGCGTCGCCAACCGCCAAGCCTGCCTCGTGCCGATCCGCGCCGGGATGCGGGTCGAAACCGGACGCGGCGCCCGGAACGCACGGGAATGACGAGCCTCGGCGAGCTACCCGAGCATTGCGACATACTGATCGTCGGCGCCGGTCCCGCCGGCCTCGCGGCGGCGACCGAGGCGATGGCGCTCGGCCTCGGCACCGTGCTCGTCGACGAGAATGCCGCGCCCGGCGGCCAGATCTACCGCGCTGTCGATGCCTCGCCGATGCGCGGCGACGTGCTCGGCCCGGACTTCGCGCATGGAAGCACCCTCACCGCCGCCTTCACGAACAGCGGCGCGACATACCTGCCGGGCGCCATCGTCTGGAGCCTGTCGGCGGAGCGCGAGGTCGGGATTTCCGCCGCCGGCGCCTCGCGGATCGTCACCGCCGGCCACGTCATCCTCGCGACCGGGGCGCTGGAGCGTCCGTTCCCGATCGCCGGCTGGACGCTGCCCGGCGTGATGACGTGCGGGGCGGCGCAGATCCTTCTCAAGAC
>JBAWFF010000109.1:0-5780 GCA_049591635.1 Acetobacteraceae bacterium | reverse complement strand
CGAGCGCCGCGAGGCGTGTGGTGCGTGCCATGTCTGTTTCCCCCGGCGCCGCTTGTCGCCGCATTTCGCGCCGCCGGCCGTGGCGCCTCGGCCGAACGTTGCGGACAGCTAATCAGGGAAGCGAGGGGAGGGCAATGGCCCCGTCGTGAGCCACCGGTGGGTTCGAGACCGACGCCGGTTGGCATTAGCCGCCGGCATGGTCGAGTTGATCGAGGTTGCCCGACAGGATGCATTGCCTTCCAAAACTGATTGTCGAGGAACACTTCGTCGGATTATGAAGCTAGGACGCGGCTGTCGGGAGAGCGGGGGCACGACCACATGATGATGGGTTTCGGCGCTTCGTGGCGCACGCGAAGCTGACCACTCGCCTCGCAGCCGCGACATTGCTTGAGCGGGAATCTGCGTCGTCCGGGGTCAAGCTCAGGCCGCGGAAGAGGCTTAGACTGCAATCAGTGGCCGGATGGGACGACATGCGAGAAATCCCTCGACGCTTCCAGCCGCGACGCCCGACATTTGACGACGTGTCCGCTGCCCGGCGGCGGAATATGTCGGCGATCAAAGGAAAGCATACAGTGCCGGAAATGGTGGTCCGGAAGCTGGCGCACTCCCTGGGATACCGGTACCGGGTGCACGTCAACGGGCTGCCTGGGCGGCCCGATCTTGTTTTTCCCGCGCGTCGCAAAGTGATCTTAGTGCACGGGTGCTTCTGGCATTGGCACCGCTGCGCAAATTCCGTCTTGCCGCGGTCGCGGGCCGAATGGTGGGCTGCGAAGCTCGACGCGAATGTTGCCCGGGATGCCCGAAACCATGCGGCGCTGGAAGCTGCCGGATGGCGGGTCCTCATTGTGTGGGAATGTCAGACCGGGAGCGCCGACCTATCCAAGCGACTCCAGGCGTTTCTGGGTCCTCCCGGCAGTCCCGAGTCACCCCGCATTTGTTAACCGAACGACAAGGATTATCTGCGAATCGCGAAGTCCGTTACCCTGAGCGGCCGTGGCGCCGGGAAGTCGCCATCATGGGGACCTAATGGATTTACTGACGAGGCACCCGATCGCCGATGCCGCTCTGAGGCGCAAGGTGATGCGGATCGCTGGCGGTGCGCCGCCGAGGGTGCTGGACCTGTTCAGCGGGGCCGGTGGAATCAGCCTGGGTTTCCAGCATGCGGGTTTCCGCATTGAAGGCGCGCTCGAGATCGAGAGCCTGCCGGCGTTGACCCACGCGCAGAACTTCCACTGCGGCGCGCCGGACCTGATGGCTCTCCACGGCAAGCCCCGCGATGTGACGCGTGTGGAACCGGATGAACTCGTCGAGGAGCTGCATCTTGGAAGCGCCGAGGATGCTATCGACGTTCTGGTCGGCGGTCCGCCATGTCAGGCATATGCGAGGGTCGGGCGAGCGAAACTGCGAGAGGTAGCCGAGCATCCGGAGGCGTTCCGGATAGACCCGCGAGGGAATTTGTACTTGCGATACCTGACTTACGTGCGACGCCTTAAGCCCCTCGCATTGCTGATGGAGAACGTACCAGACATCCTTCACTTCGCACACCACAATGTTGTGGAAGAGATGGTCGAAACTCTCGACGGTCTCGGCTACGACGCCCGCTACTCCCTCATAAATTCCGCTTTTCATGGCGTGCCACAAATGAGGGATCGCGTTTTCCTGGTGGCGTTCCGAAAGGAATTGCGGGTCGCGGTTCGCTTTCCGAAGGCTACACACCACATGGAACTTCCGCCGGGGTACGGCGGTACGCGTGCGGTGGCCCTGCGCTATGTCGATTTGCTGGGTGGCGCAGGCTACGTCATGCCCGACCTTGGCGATCCCAGTTTGCCATTTCCGGTGACAGCGCCAGAGGCGATCGGCGACCTGCCATTCATTAGGGGCGATAGCGTGAAGAGAGGGACGAGACGATTCACCGAACTCGTCCGCTACCGCCCCACAAAGGACCTGACCGCATACCAGGCGTTGATGCGACACTGGCCCGACTTTGAGTCGCCCGGGGGGGTCAAGGACCATGTCATCCGGTACCTGCCTCGCGACGGAATGGTGTTCAAGGAGATGCGCCAGGGAGCCGAGTATCCCGAGGCGCACGACACCGCTTTACGAATCGTCCGCCGCGAGGCGGCGCGTCTGGGCTACCGGCAGGGCACGCAAAAATATCAACGACTCTACGACAGCATCGTACCGCCTTACGATGTATCAAAATTCCCGAACCGCTGGTGGAAACTACGCGAGGATTTTCCGGTTCGAACTTTGATGGCCCATATCGGGAAGGATACGTATTCGCATATTCACTATGACGAGAAGCAGGCTCGGACCATTTCGGTCCGGGAAGCAGCACGCCTTCAGAGCTTTCCCGATGGTTTTATCTTTCAAGGTGCGATGAACGCGGCGTTCCGCCAAATTGGCAATGCCGTACCGGCGCTGATGGCGTCCGCCATGGCCAAGGCGGTTCGTGAGAGCCTTCAGGAGGCGACGATGCGGCTGGCAGACCCGGTGGGCTAGTAGGGTTCAGCCCTCGTCATCCGGGCGCTCAACATACTGCTCGGCGTCCCAGGCCAGGGCTGATGATGCAATGGAGAATCCGTCCACACGCACGCCTGGAGGCATATACGTTTCGTGAATGGTTTTGAGTGACTTTGCCAAGGCGCCAATCTCCTCCGAAATCCGCAACCGGCCGCCGTTCGCATCCAAAGCGGATACGCGGTAGATGCGGTAGGCCGGCCCGGCGGAAGCTTCTACGATCTCCGCCAGCGAGATGTGGATCGGGTTTTCAAACGGCCCCGTGGTTGTTTTGGCATCAATTCGGAACGTTACTCCACCTGGGCCGACAACTTCGAAATCGTAAGGAGCTACTGCATTTTCGACGGACACCCAGTTGAAACTGGCAAGTCTGCCGGCAGCGACCTCCGCGGCGAGATAACCGTTGACCAACCCCTCGCCTTCCTGCCCGGTAATCTCCGCCTTCGCTTTGGTTTTCGCGAGATCGGAGCCCGATACTTTGCGGGTTCCTTTGTTGGCCAGAAGTTTCTTGGTCCCCTCGACGCCGCTCTGCGCCGCATCTTCGAGTGCCATGTCGAAATCAGGGTCTGCTGCGGCGATGTAGACGGGATGCGTCTGTGGCGCACCGCCGGCGGCGGCAGCAACTGCGATCTGCGCCGCGCTGACTGCCACCATGGAGCTGTTGGTTGCCAACAGGCCGGATAACGCAAGGTGGAGTGGCGCGTCCGAGGGATCGATCTGTCCAATCAAGATCAAATCCATGCCGGTCGGCTCGGCCTCGCCCTTGAAAGCCATGATGGCCAAGTCGCCCGGCTGGATATTGTCATACCGGTTGAGGTCGCTCGGCGGCCCAAATATGAACTCGCCGTCCAGGCGCCAGTTCTTGTAGCTGGCGTTTCGGATGATTTTACGTGCAAGTTTGTGCGGACCTTTGGCGTTCGGGCCATAGATCGAGAGTGCGAGGGTGATTTCGTTATCGGTTCCGGCCGCGGCAGCGGCAAGATTCGGATAGAGCTTCCCAGTGAGAACGTCGGCGTTCAGGTTTATGCTCTTCTGATTGCCCGCGCCGATCGTACGATAAACGGCTTCGAAGAGAGTACAGTCTGACGCTGTCAGGCGCTTAAGCGCGATTCGATCGGCCATCCCTACGCCGCGCCCCGCCGCGCCTCCAGCCGGGTCTCCGCCAGATGGTCGAACCGCCGCCGGTACGTCCCCAACCCCGAGGTCTGCGAGCGCAGCTCGATGATGAGGTCGTGCAGTTCCGCCTCCGGCACCAGCGCCTCCACGTCATCCCAACCCGCCCATCCGGGTCGTTCCGCGTAGCCCAGGATCTGGCCTCGCCGTCCGCTCAGCAATCGCTGGGCGCGCGCGGTGAACTCGTTGGGCACGCTGATCGTCACATGATCGACCGGCTCCAGCAGCACCGGGTCCGCTTCCGCCAACCCCTCGCGCATCGCGATGCCGGTTGCCGTCTTGAACGCCATGTCGGAGCTGTCGACCGAGTGGAACTTGCCGTCGACCAAGGTCACCGAGATATCGACCACCGGGTAGCCGAACGGCCCCTTGCGCGCCGCCTCCTCGGCGCCGTCGCCGACGGCGGGGATGAAGTTGCGCGGGACCGAGCCGCCGACGACCTTGTCGATGAACGCGAAGCCGGCGCCGCGCTCGCGCGGGGCGATGTCGATCTCCACGTCGGCGAACTGGCCGTGCCCGCCGGTCTGGCGCTTCAGCCGCCCGTGCTGATGCACCGCGCGGCGGATCGTCTCCTTGTAGGCGACCTGCGGCCGAGCGGTCGTCAGCTTCAGCCCGTGATTGCGCGCGAGCCGGTCGATCGTGGTGTTGAGATGGATCTCGCCCTGGCCGTGCAGCACGGTCTCGTTGGTGTCGCGGCCGTGCTCCACGCTCAGCGTGGCGTCCTCCTCGACCAGCTTTTGCAGCGCCGCCGAGAGCTTCACGTCGTCCTTGCGGTCGGTGGTGGCGATCGCCAGCGAGTAGACGGGCGCCGCTGGCTCGGGGAAGGGGAGGGGATCGGGAGTCGCGTTTGGCGAGACCGTGGCCCCGGTCGGCACTCCCTCGAGCCGGCCGAGCACCACCAACTCGCCGGACTCCGCCTCCGGCGTCTTGGCGAGATCGCCCGCGTTCACGTGATGGATGCCGCCCAGCCGCGTGCCGCCCAGGGTCGCGCCGTCCTTGATCGCGCCGCGCCAGATGCGCGCATAGGATAGCTTGCCGGTGTGGCCGGCGTGGACGCTCTTGAACACCTGCGCGAGCGCCGGCCCGTCCGCGCCGATGCCGCGCCGCTCGGCGGTCGTCTCGGCATCGGGCGCGTCGTGACGCAGCGCCTTCCACAGCCGGCGCACCCCGCCCGCGCCCTCGGCGGCGCCCAGCATCACCTCGATCACGTTGCCCGCGGCAAGGTCCTTGCGAAGATCACGATAAATCTCGTCGGGGCTCGGGCGGACATCCTCGAGGACCTTTTCCAGCAACTCATCGTCATGATCGGCGAGTGTCTCGACCAGTTTGGACCGCGCCTCCGCCTCGGCGTCACGCAACGCCGACGGGATCTGCACCAGCTCCGACGCTTGCCCCTTGCGGTAGCGATACGCGCGGTCGCTGATCACGTCGACGTAGCCAGTCGTCTTCTCGCCTTCCGTGATCGGCACCTGGCGCAGCACTAGCGGACAGCTCGCATAGGCCTGCAATGCCGCCAGCGTGTCATTCAATCCGGCGTCGAGCGTGTCGATGCGGTTGATGAACACGATGTGCGGCACGCCTTGCTCGGCGAGGCGCTTCAGCAGCGGCGCGGCGGCCATCGCGCGCGCCGGTTGCGGGTCGCACACCAGCACGGCGATATCGACGACCGCCAGCGCCGCCTCGGTCTCGTGGGCGAATTCGACCGAGCCGGGGCAGTCGAGCACCGACCAGCGATCGCCCAGATAGGTGCAGTGACCCAGCCTGATCTCGGTCGTGGAGGGTCGGTTGCGCGGGTCGGGCGGACGCTTCACCGGGGCGCCCGCCGCCTCCAACATCGCGTCGAACAGCGTCGACTTGCCGCTACCGTACGGTCCGACCAGCGCGACCGAGCGCGGACTTCTGCCGTCTTGCGTTCCAGACATGTGATGCCTCCCTGCCTGCCGATGCTATCGGAGATCGCCGCCGAGGCAACTGCAAATGACGCCCGCGTGACAGGGGTGCGGTCAGGCCCGCATCCACAGCGTGAGCGGGACGCCGCGCGGCGGCGGCGCGGTGCCGCCGGCCCCATAGCGCGCCGGGCCATGTAC
>JBAWFF010000108.1:0-5442 GCA_049591635.1 Acetobacteraceae bacterium | reverse complement strand
GCCGAAGGCGAAGCAATCCAGGCCCACCTGCGGGGGTGGGCCTGGATTGCTTCGCTGCGCTCGCAATGACGGAGTTGGCGATTCAACCAGAAACGACCGCCCTCTAGCGATGCGGCGCGCCGCCGGCGATCTGCGACAGGTCGGTGCCGTTCACGACCACCTTCCGGGATTCGTCGAACGTGATGTCCCACGCCAGCCCCTCGCCGTCCGGCTTGGCCAGCCCGCGCGCGAGGATCAGGAACGGCAGCGCCTGAGACAGCGTCGGGTCGGCCTTGACGCGATCGATCAGGCGATCGAGGCCGCTCGCCTCGATCCTCGCCACACCCTGCGCGCTTTGCGGCCCCAGCAGCCGCACCTCCATCGTGCCGCCGAGCGACGTCCCCGGCATCTCGATCCGCACGTTCTCAAGCCCGACGGTGACGCCGCCATCGGCGAAGACCTTGGCGATCGCCGGCGCCACCGCCTGTTCGTTCGCATCCGGTTCGGTGGCGGCCATCATCAGCCGCTCGAGGTCGGCGGTCCCGACGCCTGAGACCACCGGCTCCAGCGCGATGCGCGTGGGCAGCAAATCCGCGTACTCGGGCGGCAATTGCGGCGCGGCGAAGCCGTCCAGTGCCAGCTTGACCGACGCGCGCAGCTTGCCCGCGGGCGCCTCGACGCCCATGCCGATGGCGGCGTGCGCCAGTTTTACCTCCTGGCCCAAGGCCTGGATCGCCAGGTCGTCGACCGTCTCCTCACCCCGCAGGCCGAGCGCCACGTCGTTGAGAGCGACGAGCAGCGTGCGGACCGCCTGGCGATCGACCGGCGGCATGTGCTTCGGATCATGCGCCCCGCCAGCGGTCGAGGCCGCCGCCATGCTCGCCGCGATCAGCTTGGTCGAGGCGGCGACCACGCGGCTGGCTTGGCCGATGTCCACGCCGGTCAGATCGCCACGCGCGGAAAGTTTGCGCGCCGTCAGGTCGAAGGATGGCTGATCGTGGTCGTCCGAATGCACGCGCATCCCCTCGGCCAGTGCGGTCTCGGCGAAGTCGAGCCGCCCGTTCGCGGCCGGCGTGGCGGTGGTTTCGCCGGAATAGAGGTCATAGTGTTGTTGCGAGTGGCCGAGTTCGGAATCGGAGCGGACGTCCAGCCCGTGGACGGCGAAGCTGGAGCTGGTCACGACCCCAAGCGCCGGATCGATCACCATGCGCCCATGCTGTTCGCCGATCGTCCAACTCGTATGCTGGGTGATCCGCTTGCCGTTCTTGACCGGCACGGTGACCGAGATGCTCGCCGGGGATGGAACGCGGATATCGGATACGACCCAGGTTCCGGCCTCCCCCGGTCGCGCGATGGCGGTAACGTTGCCCTCAAGCCCCGGAACGGGAAGCAGAACGTTCAAGTGATCTCCCTCGGCCGTCAGTTGCACCGGATGAGGAGGCAACGCGAAGGCCGGTTCGACCAGGGACGCGAGCCAAGTGTGCAGCTGCGCCTCCAACGCGGCCGCCTGCGCGGACGACAGATCGGCGGCACGGGCCGGCGATATGGCGAACAACGCGCCGAGCAGCATGGCGAAGCGGCTGAATGCCATGAACCTCTCCTCCCTGGAGTGGCGCAGCATCGCCACGCTCGCGGACCGATGCAAATGGCGGGGTCGCGCCGGCGGGTGGAAGCCCGGCGCCTGAAGGCGCATAATCAGGGCATGGCCGGATACGAGCAAGATTTCGTCCAATGGACCCGCGAGCAAGCGGACGCGCTGCGCTCGGCGGCACGGGCCGGCGCGAACCTGCCCGTGGACTGGGAGAATGTCGCCGAGGAGATCGAGAGCTTGGGCCGGTCCGACCGCCACGAGATCGAAAGCCGGATCGGCACGATCATCGAGCATCTCCTGAAGCTGCAGTCGTCGCCCGCGACGATGCCGCGCGGGGGCTGGAGGGCGACGGTCGTGCGCGAGCGCGCCACGGTGATGGATCGCCTGGCCGACAGCCCCAGCCTGCGGCCCCAGGTCGCAGCAATCGTCGCACACGAAACCAGAAACGCGAGACGGGTCGTGGCGTTGGAGTTGGAGTTGGAGGAGTTCGGCGAGCGCCTCGCCGAACTGCCGGACTACACGGAGGAGCAGGTTCTCGGCGACTGGCTGCCCTGAACCGGCGACCTACCGGGCCTGCACCTGCACCGGCTCGCCGGGCGCCGCCGCCGACCCTGGCGCGATCACCAGATAGCGGCGCGGCGCGTCCGCACCGCCCTGCACCACCTGACGGATCGGACCGAGCGCGTTGACGATCGCCGATCCGGCCGGGTTGGTGGTGAAGGCGGCCAGCGCCTCCAGCGGACCGCCGCCGTCCTTGCGGCCCGACAATGCCAGCACGTATGGATGCTTGGGCTGCAGGCCGGTGGCCGAGGCTTGTAGCACTTGCACCAGTCCTTGGTCGAACAGGGCGACGCTGGTGGGCGCCCGCTTCGCTGACGCCTCGCCACCCCGGACGGGTGACAACGTGAGATGCGCCGCCTGCCCGGCGATGCCGAGCGGCTGCAGGCCCTGCGTGCCGTCGCCTTCCGGCACGGCGTCCGCCACGTAATTGATTGCCTGCGGCGCCTGGCCGATCGGCACGGTCGCGATCACCTTGTTGGTCAGCGTGTCGATCGCGGCGAGGCCATCGGCGTTCTCCAGCCCCACATAGACCCGGCTGCCGTCACCGGACGGCCAGATGCCGTGCGGCAGCTTGCCGACCGGAATGGTCGCCACCTGCGAGAAATCGTCGGTGCGGAACACCTTGACCTCGTTCAGGCCGCCGACCGTCACGTAGGCGAACTGGCCATGCGCGTTGCGCACGAAGTTGACGTGATTGGTGATCGGACCGGTGTCGAGCGTCTTCAGCACGGTGAAGGGCGGCTTGGCGTCGAACACCTCGGTCTTCCCGATATCCTTGAGCGTGAACCAGACCTGCGCGCCGTCCGGGGTCGCCGCGATGTTCGGGCAGAATGGGCTCGCCTGCCGCACCTTGGCGACGATCTTGTGGTCGGCGACGGTAATCACGTCGGTTTCGGGATTGAAAGAGGAGCACACGTAGCCGTACTTCCCGTCCGGCGAGAATATCTGCATCCCCGGTCCGGCCGGCACGATGATGCGCGTCTTCTCCTCGTAGGTCGCGCCGTCCAGGACATCGACGTAGTTCTCGCCACGCACCGTCACCCATACTTCCTTGCCGTCCGGCGTGAAGAACGCCTCGTGCGGAGAACGGCCGACATAGGTGACGTGCTTCACCGCGTTGGTGGCGGTGTCGATGAACGTGACCGAGTTCGACCCGATCGACACCACCGCGAGCGTGCGGTGGTCGGGCGAGAA
The DNA here is from genome assembly GCA_049591635.1 of Acetobacteraceae bacterium. Classification (GTDB taxonomy): domain Bacteria; phylum Pseudomonadota; class Alphaproteobacteria; order Acetobacterales; family Acetobacteraceae; genus DATFDN01. The sequence continues at coordinate 2,117 of JBAWFF010000108.1, read as the reverse complement.
GCCCATGCCGTGCACCAGCACCTGGCCGCGATAAAGCGGGCTGATATTCGCCGGCGTCGGCTCGCCCAGGCGGATGACGCCCAGCACCTTGTTGTCGGCCGGATCGGTGACGGAGACGGTGTTGGAGAACTGCTCGGCGGCGTAGACGCGGTCGTGATGGCTCATCGGGATGTCGGGGGAGGCCGCGGAAAACGGCGCCTGACCGGCCCAGGCGGTGGGGCCGCCGGCCAGAACGGTGCCGGCGAGCAAGGCGGCGGCGAACAGGTTGCGGATCATTTCGGTTCCTTGTGCATGTTCATCATAGGGATGGTTGCCGGCGGGATTGCCGGCGCCGACAGGTCCGAGGGCTGATCCGGCGCGGCGATCGACGGCGGCAAAGGCTGCCCCAGCGCCAGCCGCATCGCGGCGATCTCCTGCTGCTGCTCGACGATGATTTCCTGCGCGATCCGGCGCAGCTGTTCGTTGTGGCCGTAGCGCAGCTCGGCCTGCGCCATGTCGATCGCGCCCTGATGATGCGGGATCATCATCGCCGTGAAGTCACGGTCCACATCGCCGGATGGCTTGATGTCCATGCCGGCCATCATGCGGTTCATCGCCGCCTGGTTCTCCGCCAGGAATGGTGCCTCCCCAGAGGACATGGCGGACGGAGCGGCGGACGCGGTGCCGATCGCGGCGAAAGTCGTAGCCACCACCAGCGCGAACTGAACAATGCCCATCAATCAGACCTCGCCGCGCACATGGTTCGCCAGCGCGTGCAGCGTGGCCATCGGATCGCTGGCGACGGAGGGAATGTGTTCTCCTCCAGTCCCGCGCGCACTGACATCCCCTGGATCACCTATCGTCTTCCGCCGGCGCTCTGCCTCTGCGTGCATGGCTAACGCCGGTGGGCGCGAACTATTCCATTCTTTTTCGAGGCCGGCCGGCGAAAAGCCGTGATTCCGCTGTCCGCCGCCCTATTATCAGGCGATGACCGACCGGGCGGAATACGAGCAGGACTTCTTCCTTTGGAGCCGCGCGCAGGCCGACGCGTTGCGGGTCGCGGCGCGCTCGGGCGCCAATCTGCCCGTCGATTGGGAAAATGTCGCCGAGGAGATCGAGAGCTTGGGCAGGTCCGATCGGCGTGAACTCGCCAGCCGCCTGCGAGTCATCATGGAGCATTTGCTGAAGCTGCGGTCGTCCGCGGCGACGGAGCCGCGCGGCGGCTGGATCGATACGGTCCTCCGGGAGCGATCCGACGTCGCCGGCTTGCTTCAGCAGAGTCCGAGCTTGCACCGCGAGGTGCCGGCCCTCATCGACAGCGAACGGCGAGCCGCGCGCCGGATCGCCGCGAATGCCCTTGCTGGCTTTGGAGAAGCCCTGGCCGACGAGCCAGAGCTTACCGAGGAGCAGGTGCTCGGCGACTGGCTGCCCTGAGCGGAGCGTCACTCCGCCCGCTCGAAGCGCGCGCGATCCGTCGCCAGCAGGCGGACGGTGACGCGGATAGCGGCCTCCTCGTCGTGGCGGTCCAACACCTCGCCATGCTCGTACAGCCAGGCCAGCCGCGCGCCGTCCTGCGGTGCGATGTCGTAAGCGGCGGTCTCCATGCCGGCGGCGATGCGCGCGTCGATCGCACCCAACAGGGCCGGCAATCCTTCCCCAGTGATCGCCGAGACGGCGATCGCGCCGGCGCGCGCGTCCATCAGAGCCACGCCACCCAGCAGATCGGCCTTGTTCAGGACCAGGATCGTCCGCTTGGGCCAGTCGGCGTCGAGCGTGCCGTCATGTTCCATGCTCTCCAGCACCCCGACGACGTCGGCGTGCTGCGCTTCGGTGTCTGGGTGCGCGGCGTCGCGGACGTGGAGGATCACGTCGGCCTCGGCGACCTCCTCCAACGTGGCGCGGAACGCCTCGACAAGCTCGTGCGGCAGTTCGCTGATGAAGCCGACCGTATCCGACAGGATCGCCCGACGCCCGGATGGCAGCCGCAGCCCGCGCATGGTCGGATCAAGCGTCGCGAACAGCTGATTGCGCGCCGCGACCTCGGCACCCGTCAGCGCATTGAAGAGCGTCGATTTGCCGGCGTTTGTGTAGCCGACCAGCGCGATCACCGGGAACGGCACCCGTTGGCGGGCGGAGCG
>JBAWFF010000107.1:0-2093 GCA_049591635.1 Acetobacteraceae bacterium | reverse complement strand
ACGCGCGGTACAGCGCCGGACGGCGCGCGACGAAGGCCCACGCGGCGAGGTTGCGCCGCTGCGCCGCCGGCGTCAGGTGGCGCTCGAACTCGCGCTCTCGCCAATGGCGCATCATCCCGGGCAGCGGGATCTTCACCGGGCACACCGCCTCGCACTTGCCGCAGAAGGTCGACGCGTTGGGCAGCAGCCCCGCTTGATCGACGCCGATCAGCGCCGGCGTCAGCACGCTGCCCATCGGGCCGGGATAGACCCAGCCATAGGCGTGCCCGCCGACCGCGCCGTACACCGGGCAATGGTTCATGCAGGCGGCGCAGCGGATGCAGCGCAGCATGTCCTGGAACTCGGTGCCGATCATCGCGGAGCGGCCGTTGTCCACCAGCACGACGTGATAGGCTTGCGGCCCATCCAGATCGCCTTGCTGGCGAGCACCGGTGGAGAACGTCGTGTAGACCGAGAATTCCTGGCCGGTCGCCGAGCGGGCGAGCAGGCGCAGCAGGCTCACGCAATCCTCGATCGTCGGCACGATCTTCTCGATGCTGGCGAGCACGATGTGCACGCGCGGCAGGGTCTGCGTCAGGTCGCCGTTGCCCTCGTTCGTCACGATGACGTTGCTGCCGGTTTCCGCGATCAGGAAGTTCGCCCCGGTGATCCCGACATCGGCGGCGAGGAAGCGTTCGCGCAAGCGGGCGCGGGCTTCGGTCAGGATGTCGCGGCGCTCGTGGAACACGCGATCATGGGGCAGATCGGTGTGGGCGGTGCGAAAACTCGCCTCCCAGTCCTCGCGGTTGAGATGGAAGGCGGGGGCGATGATGTGGCTCGGGATCTCGTGGCGGAGCTGAAGGATATATTCGCCGAGGTCGGTCTCGAACGGCGTGATGCCGTGGCGCTCTAGATGCTCGTTGATGCCCAGCTCCTCGCTGACCATCGACTTGCCCTTGGTGACGGTGCGCGCGCCGGCGTCGCGGCAGATGGCCAGCACGGTGGCGCGGGCCTCGTCGGCATCGACGCACCAATGAAGGGTGCCGCCGCTCGCCGCCACCTTCGCCGCATACTCCTCCAGGTAGAAGTCGAGATGGGCGAGCGTGTGGTTCTTGATGTCGCGGCCGATGTCGCGAAGCCGCTCGAACTCCGGCAGATTGGCGACGGCGGCGGCGCGGCGGGCGACGAAGGCCGAGCCGCTGCGGGCGAGCGCCTTCTGCAAGCCGGGATCGGCGATCGCCTGCCGGGCATTCTCCTTGAAGGCGTTGCTGGTCGCGACGTGCATGGCAGCTCCTGGATCGGCCCAATGTAGCCGCGCCGGATGGTTTGGCCAGCCGTGGAGTTGAAGCGGGTCCGGTTCGCGAATAGGGTTCGGCGCGCGCAGGGAGGGCAGGATGACCGTCGCCGCCGTGATCGGATTCATTCTCGCGAATGTCCCGGCTATCCTCCTCGTGCTCGCGCTCGTCATCGCCGCGCTACTGCGTGGTCATGGCCCACCCGCCCACCGATTTCTGTCTTGGGTGCTGTTGCTGCCGATCGGCGTGACGTTCTTGTGGGCGGCCTTCTATCACCTCGTGCTCCCTGCCCAGTCGGCAGCCTTCATCGGCTGGCAGCCCAGCCCGTTCCAGTTCGAGGTCGGCATCGCCGATCTCGCCATGGGCGTGACGTCGTGCATCGCCTTCGCCAGCACCCTGTCCTTCAAGGCCGCCGCCGTCCTGGTATCATCCATCTCGCTGCTCGGGGATGCCGCCGGGCACATCCATCAGATGCTGGTGGCGGCGAACTTCGCACCCGGCAACGCCGGCACGGTCTTCTACATCGACATCATCGCGCCGCTGCTGGCGATCGCGCTCTGGCTGGCCGCGTGGCGCGAATGGCGCCATGCCGCCGGCGACGCCAGATCCGACCGGCTGGCGGCCCTCGCGAGAAGATAGAAAAAAACTAAGGAGGAACGGCACGATGACGACCAGGATCACCCGGCGGGCCGCGCTAGGCGGAGTCGCTATCGCCGCACTCGGCGCACGCCGCGCCCGCGCGGCGACGAGCACGATCAGGATCGGCGTGCTGACCGACCTGAACGGCCCGAACGCGGCCAGCAACGGCAAGGGCTCGGT
>JBAWFF010000106.1:0-7040 GCA_049591635.1 Acetobacteraceae bacterium | reverse complement strand
CGCTTGCCCTCGGCCTCGCGGCCGGCGCCACCTTGGGGTCGCGCGCGGCGCGGGCGCAAAACCAGCCCAAGCCGCCCGCGAAGCCGACCGGGCAAGTGGTGGTCGGGCTGTCGCAGGAACCGACGGTGTTCAACCCGTTGATGCCGCATATCGAGGTCGATCAAGGCGTCCACTGGAACCTGTTCAGCCCGCTATGGGGGGTCGATGCGTCCGGTGCCTTCGTCCCGCAGCTCGCGACCGAGGTGCCGACCGTCGCGAACGGCGGCATCTCCGCCGACGGGCAAAGCTGGCGCGTGAAACTGCGGAACGACGTGAAGTGGCACGACGGCACGCCGTTTACCGCCGAGGACGTGAAGTTCACCATCGATCTGATCAACAACCCGCATTTCCGCTCCGCCAGCCGCAACGGCCATAGCCTGGTCACCGACCTCACGGTGGTAAGCCCGACCGAGATCACCTGGCGGATGCAAAAGCCGTTCGCGCCCTATTCGTCGATCCTGTCGTGGACGTTCATCGTTCCCCAGCACATCCTCGCCAAGGCATCCGATCCGAATACGGCGCCGTTCAACAATGCTCCGGTGGGCACCGGTCCGTTCAAATGGAGCGAGCGGATGCCGGGCGATCATATCACCCTGGCGGCGAACCCGGACTTCTTCGGCACCGGCCCATATCTCGAGCGCCTGGTGTTCCGCTACGTCCCGGACCTCACGGTGATGTTCACGCAGTTCCAGACCGGCGCGATCGACCATACCGGGTTGCAAGGGATCACCGCCGATCACTACCAGCAGGCGACGAAGATCGCCGGGCGCAAGGTGGAGGTGGGGCCGGCGGCGTTCGTCGAGAGCATCACCATGAACCTGAGCCGTCCGCAGTTCCAGGATCAAGCGGTGCGCGAGGCGCTCTACTACGGGATGGACAAGAAAGGCATCATCGACGCGATCTACTACGGACTGCCGAGCGAGACCGAAACCTTCCTGCCGCGGCAGTCCTGGGCTTACAATCCCGATCTTCCGAAGCACGTACACGACCCGGCCAAGGCGAAACGGATGCTCGACGCCGCCGGCTGGACGGCGGGATCGGATGGCATCCGCGCGAAGAACGGCGTGCGGCTCGCCTTCACCAACTCGACCACCGCCGGCAACCACGTGCGCGAGCAGGCGCAGCAATTGCTTCAGCAGGACTGGCGAGAGATCGGCGTCGATATGCAGATCAAGGACATGCCGGCGGCGGTGATCTGGGGCGACTATTTCAATCTGTCACAGTATGATTCGGTGATGGTCGGGCAGGACCAGATGACCGGACCCGATCCGGACGTGACCGCCTATTACGATAGCAACGCGATCCCCGCGAAGGGAGGTGCCGGCAGCAATACGACGGAGTATGTCAACCCCAAGGTGGACGCGCTGCTGCTGGCCGGCGCGACGACGGTCGATCGAGCCAAACGCGCGAGCATCTACAAGGATCTCGGCGCGATCATCCGCACCGACCTGCCGACGCTGCCGATCTTCCAGTATGTGACGATCGAGGGCCACAAGGACACGCTGTTCGGCTATAAGCCGAGCGTCTACGTGGCGTCCAACTGCTGGAACATCGCACAGTGGTACTGGGCCTCCTGAACTAGGCGCGCCCTGGCAGGCGGCATTGAGCGCTTATCTCCTGCGTCGGCTCGGGCAGAGCCTGATACTGCTGCTGATCGTGTCGGTGATCGCCTTCGGGGTGCTCCACTTGGCCCCCGGCGGTCCGCTCGCCCAATTCGCGCTGACTCCCGGCATGACGCAAGCCGATCTCGCGCGCATCGCCCACCAGATGGGGCTCGATCGGCCGCTGCCCCTGCAATACTGGGAATGGTTCCACCGGATGCTGGACGGCGACTGGGGACGCTCCTACCGCGACAACCAGCCGGTGCTCGCGGTCATCGGCGGCCACCTGCCGGCGACGCTCGAGCTGATGGTCAGCTCCACCCTGATCGCCGTCCTGATCGGCACTTGGGTGGGCGTGCTGGGCGCGCTCCGGCGCTATTCCGTGTTCGACTACCTGGCGACGGTGGGGGCGATGGTGGCGCTGTCGATCCCCACCTTCTGGTTCGGCCTCGTCGTCATCTACGCCTTCTCCGTGCGGCTGCCGTGGCTGCCGGCCGGCGGGATGTACACGATCGGCGAGGGGTCGTTTCTCGATTACCTGCACCACCTGATCGCGCCGGCGTTGGTGCTGGCGCTGGTCACCGTGGCGATCTGGAGCCGCTACATGCGGTCCTCGATGCTGGAGGTCATCGGCCAGGACTACGTACGAACCGCTCGCGCCAAGGGTATGCCGGAGCGGGTGGTCGTGTTGCGCCATGCGTTGCGCAACGCGCTGCTGCCGATGATCGCGATCGCCGGGCTACAACTTCCGACGCTCCTCGGCGGCGCGCTGGTGACCGAGACGGTGTTCACCTGGCCGGGCATGGGTCGGCTGTTCCTCGATTCCATCGGCTATCGCGACTACCCGGTGCTGATGGGAGTGTTGATGGTCACCGCTCTGTTGGTGCTGATCGGCAATCTCGGTGCCGACCTGCTGTACGCCGTCTATGATCCCCGCATCCGGCTCGATTGACATCGCCGCGCCGGCGCGCGCCCGACCCCGGCTCGGCCGTGGCACCCGGCGCTTCGTGCGCCATCGCCTCGCACTGCTGGGGCTGATCGCCATCGTCGGCCTGGCGCTGGCCGCGGCGGTGGGACCCTACCTCGATCCCTACAACGATCTTCATATCGACATCCTGCATCGCTTCGCCCCGCCGTTTTCCGGTCCGCACCTTCTCGGCACCGATCAACTCGGCCGGGACATGCTGGCGCGCCTGCTGATGGCCGGGCGCGTCTCCCTCACCGTGGGGTTCGCGGCGATGATCCTCAGCACCGTCGTCGGCACCGTGGTCGGCGTGCTCGCCGGCTATTACGGGGGCGTGATCGGGGCCGTCCTGATGCGCTTCGTTGACGCGGTGCTGTGCTTTCCCTCGATCTTCCTGCTGCTGGCGCTCGCCGCGTTCGTCCAGCCGAATCTCGTGTCCATCACCGTCATTATCGCCGCCACCGCGTGGATGGAGGTGGCGCGCGTCGTCGAGGCACAGATCCGGACGCTGCGCGACCGTGACTTCGCCGTGGCCGCGGTCGCCCTCGGCGCCCCCGATCGCTACATCATGTTCCGCGAATTGATCCCCAACGCGGTGGCGCCGATCGTCGTCGCCGCGACGCTGAACGTGGCGCGCGCCATCCTGCTCGAATCCTACATCAGCTTCCTCGGCTACGGCATCCAGCCGCCGGTCGCGAGTTGGGGCAATATGCTGAACAACGCGCAGGACTACCTCGCCACGGCGCCCTGGCTGGCGATCCTTCCCGGGCTGGCGATCACGCTTGCGGTAACCGGCTTCAACTTCGTCGGCGACGGGCTGCGCGATGCCCTCGATCCGCGCCTGGACGGACGATGACCGGACCCTCCGTGCTGGAAGTCGCCAATCTCTCGGTCAGCTTCCACACCGATGCCGGCGTCGTGCCCGCCGTCAATGACATCTCGTTCGCCCTGCGCCCTGGCGAAACGCTGGCGCTCGTGGGGGAATCGGGCTCGGGCAAGAGCGTGACCAGCCTCGCGATCATGCGTCTGACGCCGCCCGGAGCGGGGTGCGTGGTGCGCGGCCAGGTGCGGCTGCGCGAGTCCGGCGGGGCGATGCAAGACCTGCTCGCGCTTACGCCGGCGGCGATGCGGGCCGTGCGGGGCACCCGCATCGCGATGATATTTCAGGAGCCGATGACCTCGCTCAACCCGGTGCTGACGATCGGCGAACAGATCGCCGAGCCGATCCGCTACCACAGGCACGCCACGCGCGGCGCGGCGCTTGCCGACGCGGAACGCCTGCTGGAGTTGGTCGGCATCCCCGAACCACGCCGGCGGCTCGGGAGCTATCCGCACCAATTGTCGGGCGGGATGCGCCAGCGGGCGATGATCGCGGTCGCGCTTGCTTGCGATCCCGACGTGCTCATCGCCGACGAGCCGACCACCGCGCTCGACGTCACCGTGCAGGCGCAGATCCTGGAACTCCTCGCGGAATTGCAGGCGCGTACCGGCATGGCGATGATTTTCATCACCCACAATCTCGGCGTGGTGGTGGAGATCGCCGATCAGGTCGTGGTGATGTACGCCGGGCGGGCGGTGGAGCAGGCGGCGCTACCGGCGCTGTTCGGCAAGCCGCTGATGCCGTACACGCGCGGGCTGCTGCGCTCGGTACCGCGGCTCACGCCGCTCTCGCGCCTGCGGGTGCCGCTGACCGCCATCGAGGGCAACGTGCCCGATCCCGCTCATCTGCCGCTTGGCTGCTCCTTCGCCCCGCGCTGCGAACATGTCCGCGCCGGGCTGTGCGACGCCGCGCTGCCGCCGCTCGAGCAGACCGATCCGGGTCACTTCGTGCGGTGCGTTCGCTGGCGCGAACTCGACGGCTGAGATGCTCGCTCGGGAGACGATCCTTTCGGTCGAGCATTTGTGCAAGGTGTTCCCGTTGCCCAACCGCTGGCCGCTGTCGCCGCGCGAGATGGTCCGCGCGGTCGAAGACGTCTCGTTCTCGGTCGGCGCCGGCGAGGTTCTCGGCCTGGTGGGCGAATCGGGCTCCGGCAAGACCACCGTGGGGCGCGCGATCCTGCGCCTGATCGAACCGAGCGGCGGCACGATCCGCTTCCAAGGCCGCGACATCACCCACCTCTCGCGGCGCGCGCTGCGTCCGCTGCGCCCGCGGATGCAGCCGATCTTCCAGGACCCATTCGCCTCGCTCAATCCGCGGATGACGATCGGGCGCATCGTCGCGACGCCGCTATTGATCCAGCAACGCGACCTCTCCCATGCGGAGCGCGTCGAGCGGGTCGCCGACGCGCTCCGCCGGGTCGGCCTGTCGCCCGAATTCGCCGACCGCTATCCGCACGAGTTCTCCGGCGGCCAGCGCCAGCGGGTCGGCATCGCCCGCGCCCTGATCCTGCGGCCGAGCTTTCTGCTCGCCGACGAACCGGTGTCGGCGCTCGATGTGTCGATCCAGGCCCAGGTAGTCAATCTGCTGTTGGAACTGCGTGCTGAATTTGGCCTGTCCATCCTGTTCATCGCGCACGACCTCGCGGTCGTCGGGCACATCTCGGATCGCGTCGCCGTCATGTATCTCGGCCGGCTCGTCGAAGTGGCGCCGACCGAGGCGCTGTTCCGCGGCCCCCGCCATCCGTACACGGAAGCGCTGCTATCGGCGGCGCCGTCGCCCGACCCTGGCCGCCGCCAACAGCGGATCGTGCTCGCTGGCGAAGTGCCGAGCCCGATCGACCCGCCATCGGGCTGCGCCTTCCGCACCCGCTGCCGATACGCCGAGCCCGCCTGCGCCGCCGCCGTCCCGCCGCTACGCGAGGTCGGCCCCGGCCATTTCAGCGCGTGCCGCCGCGAGGGCCTCGTGCTTCAAGGCGCGGAGTAGGATTGCACCATCCTCATGACGGGTCGATGACCCGCAGCACCACCGGATGGTACGCCTCGCCCAACCCCCGGCGCTCGGCTTCCTGAAGCCGCTCCATCGCCAACTCCGCCCCCGGCACGTCCACCCCGCAATCGCGCGCCATGTCGAGCGCGTAGGACAGGTCCTTCATCGCATAGCGCGTGGAGAAGGCGCGTTCCGGAAACACGCCGGGCAGCATCGACTTCACCCCGTGGCTGCGCAGCGCGAAGCTGTCGCCCGAGCCCTTGGCCACCGCGCCCAGCAGCACGTCGGCGGGAACGCCGTGACGGCGCCCCAGCGCCATCGCCTCGGCAAGCGCGTGTACGTTCTGAAACACCAGCATGTTGTTGAGGATCTTCACCACCTGGCCGCTGCCGATCGGCCCGCAATGGGTGACGTCGGTACCCATCGTGTCGAGGATCGGGCGGATATGGGCGAACATCGCATCGCTCGCGCCGACCATGATCGACAACTCCCCGCGCGACGCCGCCTCGCGCGTGCGGGCGACCGGGGCGTCGGCGAAGCCGATGCCGCGCGCTTCCAGCCGCCCCCCGATCTCGCGCGTCAACGCGACAGGCGACGTGCTGGTGTCAACCACGCACTGGCCGGAGGACAGGCGCGGCTCCAGTTCGGCGATCACGCTCTCGACCGCGCGCCCGTCAGGCAGCGACAGCAGGATCAGATCGCACCCGGCGACCTCCGCCGGTGACGCGGCGGTCACCCCCGCCTCCGCCAGCCTCTGGAGCGGCTCGGGGCGCTTGTCATGGGCGAGCACCGGCCGGCCGCCCTTGCGCGCGAGGTGCCCGCACATCGGCTCCCCCATGACGCCAAGACCGATGAACCCGATTCGCGCGATAGGGCGCATGTCCTGCCTCCTCGTCAGAGTGCCGCGATCACCACCACGATCAGTCCCAATACCAGGTTCGCCATGATCAGCTTGCGGATCGTCTCGCCTGCCTGCGCCGCGCGTGCGGTGCTGGCGGCGGCGCGGAACCGCCGGTAGGGGCCGAAGAACACCCAAAGGAACACCAGCGTCATGATCCAGCCGAGCGCCTGCATCGCGTTGATGTTCCACGGCAGATGGGCGAAATCGCCATGATACGCGGTCAGGACCATCGCATAGGCGCTGATGAGCGCGATGGGGATGACGTGCCACAACATTCGAAAAAACCGGCGGAACACCTGGTGGTGGACCGCGATGCGCTGCGCCGGTTCCAGCCCGCCGAGGCTCGGGCGCAGGACCAGAAGAGCGAAGAACATCCCGCCCACCCAGATCACCGCGCAGACGATGTGCGCCGCGAGCGCCCACTGCCACGGGTTTATGATCATGACGTCAACTCCTGAAGTCCGGCCTGCTCCATTGCGGCGCCGCTCACTACCAACCAGAATCGGCGGCGTGCCGCTACCCCACGCCACGACGAGCCTGGATTTGTCGCTGATACATCGCCTACGCGGGCGCGCCGAACTGCTGACGCCGGCCGAGATGGCACGGGCGGACGCGCTCGCGCCGGGGCTGGGGGCGCCGGTCGAGGCATTGATGGAAGCGGCTGGCCGC